>NZ_QTXV01000006.1:0-106437 GCF_003461825.1 Prevotella sp. AM42-24
AGTTGATTTATACTGTGTCAACTTTTTCTAGGACAAGACACAATTAAGAACTCTATAAAAGGCTACGTATTTCCTCCTTCCCAATAGTATTATTAGTAAAACAAAAGGACAGATGACCTATGCTACTGTAAGCTTCCTTGAACCAGAAACTCAGGCAGAGCAGCAGCGTACTACCGCCATCGTGAAGACCAGCGATAAGGGCGGTTATTACATCGATGTATTCCGCAGCCGAAAGAAGGTGATGGATGCGGCAAGCTAATTTTTAAGCAATCCCTATAGCAATGGTTTATCATCGCTATAGGGATTGTTCTTGTTGTATAGCCAAGCCATTATAAAGGCGATTTCATCTCGTGAGCAAGGGAATACTTGTGGTAGAATTGCTGGTTGAATCATTATTTTTACTCCAACTAAACCTTCATAACATCACTTGGCAGGAATACTCGCATATCCTTAGCACAATGAGTTGGAGGCTCCTTTAAGAATAGCACAAGATGAATTTCCTGCCCTTTCTTAATAAAAGGCAAGTACTTAGCTTTCTGCTCCAAAACATTCATGAGCCTGTCGGCATCTTCATCGTGCGTCCATTTACATTCTCCTACCAAGATATGCTTCTTATCAATAGACTCTGCCACAACATCCAACTCAACCATCTTTCCATCCTTATTTTCTGGCGGAAATATCTTACCCCACCAACGAGATGCGACATTGTAGGCTATGCCATCTATAATATTTCCACTAACATATTCACGACAAAGTAATTCCCAGCATTGACCTATAAATTGTGGAAGTTGAGATAGAACCACTTGCATCACCATATCCATTCTTCCTAATTCCAAAATAGAACGATAAGGCACAATAAACTGATAGTGAAAACGTAAAAGAGAATCATTGATATGATAAATTCCCTTCTTACTTTTCTTAGGACTCTCACCAAAAGGAACCTCTCGACTAACATAGCCAAGTTCTCGCAACTTGCTTAAAGGTTCAGAAATCGTGCTGCTATCTTTACCTGCCCTATTTGCAATTTCAGACAATTTGTTGGCACCATTGCCTATAATAGTCAACAAAGTAGATGCCTGCACTGTATCTCTCATATCATCACGAAGTAGGCGTTGAGGTTCTTCTATCAAAGGTCCCTGCGGATCAAGCAATACCTTACGAATGGCCGTTTCCTTATCAGGATAATCCCTACGCAATTCCCAATAACGAGGCACTCCTCCCCAAATAGCATATTCCTCCACGGCTTGCACAGCATCACATTCCATAGCCATACTCATATATTGGGCAGGAATAGGCTGCATCTTCATAATTTCATTGGCAAGACCATAGAGGGGCGACTGTCGGTTGAGTACATACCCATGCATCAACTGCTGAGAAGAGCCACACAATACCAAATCAAACTTCAATATTTTCTCATTCAGAAGTTTCTGAATGATGGAGGGAAGTACATCACAACTTTTCACCAAATAAGGGAACTCATCCAAGCAGACCAACATACGCTCAGAGAGCTGATTGTTGAAACTTCTAAACAAAGTTTCCCAATCTGGGTAAATCACTTTGTCAAAACCATCTATTACAGAAGCTGCAACTTTGGAAAAAGCTACACGTTGAACAGTCTCTGACGAAGTGTCGCTCAAAAAGTAAATCGCCTTATGCCGTGCTTTGACGATGCGTTTGATAAGCTCTGACTTACCGATTCTACGCCTACCATAAATGACGATAAACTGAGTATCTTCTCTATGAAGGGCTTCATTCATTCGCTCTAATTCTGCCCCTCTATCTATGAGTTTCTTAAATTCCATAAGCTTTGCGTTAGAAATATCTTGCACAAAGATAATCTTTTTCAAAGATATTTCCAAATGTCTGATAATTAAAGTGATATTTATTATTGAACTTTAACTAAAGTTACTTGCTTGGATAATCAGCTTCGTTTGCATAACGAATAAGAAACTTAAGAAATATGGGGAATGCGTCATAAGAAAAATTGCAGATTCTTGATGCAATATTTATGGAATTGTGCCGTTTTTCTTATATAATCATTCTCAAAATATGAATAGTATGAAAAAGTATATGATGGCAGTCGCCTTGATGGTGCTTTCTGTAATGACAGCCGTGGCGCAAGATGTAGAAAATCCTGTGGGGAAAATATCTGTTATCCCTCGCATTGGTGTGGTGCTCTCTAATTGGAGTAATAATAAAATCTATTTCACGACTGAAGAAAATGCTGACTATATGAAATCCAAATATCAAGCTGGATTTATGGGCGGTGTTGATTTCGAATATCGGGCTACTGAACAGGTGGGCATCAGCTTGGGAGTTTATTATGCCAAACAGGGCTTCCGATGGCCAAGTTATCAGACGGAAAGTAAGGACAATGGCAAGACGGTGCTGACGGGGTATAACAACCAGCACGTGGACCTGAACTATATTCAAGTGCCTCTGATGGTGAAGGCCTACGTCACACGCCAGTTGGCTTTGCTGCTGGGCGTACAGGCTGGCTTCCTCTTGGGTGATGCTAAATATAAGGGGGATTCTTCGGAAATTACGATTGATAATTCCGGTCATTCGGTGTATGAGGAGAAAGAATCCTTTGATGAGAAATGGCCAGCTAAGAAATGTGATGTTGCTATTCCGATTGGCGTGGCTTACGAGTATCAGAATGTGATATTGGATGCGAGATATCAGTTAGGATTGAGCAAGGTGGATAAGATGGCCAATATGCCAAGCCAGTCTAAGACGAATGCCTTTACGGTTTCTGTGGGCTATCGTTTTACGCTGTAAAGGTATGGCAATGTTTATGCTATATCCAGCCGTAGAATATACAATATGTTATAATTTGGCGGTTTTCATACCTATGAAAACCGCCAAATCGTTTATTTTTATTATTTGTGGCGGAATATAATAAGAAAATGTATGATAGGATATTAGCGACCAAGCCTCGCCTATAGTAGGAACTAAAATGACCGCAATAGGGAATTCCAATTGTAAATAATCCATATAGACTTGTTACTTTCAAGAAAAATGCTTATCTTTGCCATCGCATTAAGTAAAGCAAGAGATTATGGCAAGAAAATTATATCCTATAGGCATACAGACCTTTGAACGCATCCGCAAAGAAGACAAGTTCTATGTGGATAAGACGGAATATGTATATCGTATGACCCATACTGATGGAACATATTTCTTCCTCAGCCGTCCACGTCGTTTTGGTAAGTCGCTTCTCGTTTCTACCTTCGAAAGTTATTTTGAGGGTAAAAAGGAATTGTTTGAAGGACTTGCCATTGAGAAACTGGAGAAAGAATGGAAAGAATATCCTGTGCTACACTTTGACATGAGCCTTGGTAAGCACATGGATATAGAACAATTAAAAAGATACCTCCTCTTCATTATCGAAAATAACGAGAAGCGGTATGGGGTGGAATCCCATTTGCCAGACCCAAATGTGCGCTTTGCGAACTTGATGCAGACTATCTTTGAGCAAACCGGAAAACAAGTGGTCGTTCTTATTGATGAGTATGATGCCCCTTTGCTTGATGTGGCGCATGAAGATACCCAGTTAGATGCCTTGCGTGATATCATGCGTAATTTCTACAGTCCATTGAAAGGTTGCGAGAAAATGCTACGTTTTGTCTTCCTCACAGGTATCACTAAGTTCTCACAACTCAGCATCTTCAGTGAATTGAACAATATTACCAATGTCAGTATGCAAGAACAGTATGCTGGAATCTGTGGTATTACAAAGGATGAGTTGTTGACTCTGATGAGTGATGACATTAATCGCCTTGCAGAAAAGAATAGGATTTCCTATGAGAAAACTGTAGATAGATTGAAATCGAACTATGATGGTTATCACTTTACGTGGCCTTCACCAGATGTCTTCAATCCATTCAGCCTGTTGAATTGTTTTGCCGAAGGAAAATTCAATGCCTACTGGTTCGGTTCAGGAACACCAACTTATCTGCTCAACATGATGCG
The DNA here is from genome assembly GCF_003461825.1 of Prevotella sp. AM42-24. Lineage (NCBI taxonomy): Bacteria > Pseudomonadati > Bacteroidota > Bacteroidia > Bacteroidales > Prevotellaceae > Prevotella > Prevotella sp. AM42-24. The sequence goes on from NZ_QTXV01000006.1 coordinate 3,976, forward strand.
TAAGTATGCTTTTACTCCTATCAACTTAGGAGAAAAGATGGAAGCTGGAAAGGATGACTTTGATGCAGCTACAGAAACCATGACCACCATTATGCCATTGCTTTACCAGAGCGGTTATATTACCATCAAAGACTATGACGAGGATACGGAACTTTACACCTTGGCACTCCCTAACAAGGAAATTCACATAGGTTTGTTCAGAAGTCTCCTTCCTCATTATCTGAATAGAATGTCAGTAATGGGAAATACGACTATTGCCAAGATGTCTAAACTCATCAATCAAGGCAAAATGGATGAAGCCTTGCTGCTGCTCAAGACTTTCTTGGAAACCGTTCCTTATTGCGACAACACTAATTACGAGGGGCATTATCAGCAAATGATGTACATCATCTTCGCCTTGCTCACCAACTTCTGTATTCTCGTAGAGCAACATACTGCTAAAGGCAGAACCGATCTCACGATGGAAACTCATGATACCATCTATGTGATAGAACTGAAGTTCAATAAGACTGCAGAAGAGGCTTTGCAACAAATCAAAGACAAGCATTATGCCGATGCCTTTGCCTTGAAAGGTAAGCCTGTGATAAAGATTGGTATCAACTATACCATTACCGAGGAGGTTAGCACTTTGGACTGGGTGATTGAATAGGATATATGCCCGTTTCTGTCGTCTTGCAGGGAAAATCAATCATTTATTGCATCCAAAAGAATTTGTTAATAAGTATTCTTCTTATTTGATTCGTATTAATAATAAACAATAACGATGAAAATAGGAAGAATACTTTTTTTGATGTCTGCTCTTGCCTTCTCGCAAGCGGGAATGGCAAATCATCAGGCTTCGGATAAGAACTCTGCGGCAGACAAGATGTGGGTGCTTGATGTGGATAAGCAATTAGAATATTGCCACAAGCAAGTGGGTAGAGCCCTGGATGAATTGCGCCAGAAGGATGGCAGTTATGACTTCTCGATGGAACCGCGCAATATCCTGAAGGGCGACAGACAGAAGGGATGGAACTGCCGCAAGGCAACTTCTGAGGAGTGGTGCGACGGATTCTGGCCGGGCATTCTCTGGATGGATTATCAGAACACTGGGGATGAGGCTGTACGCAAGGCTGCTGAGGGCTATACGGAATCTTTGAAGGGTATTGCTTACCGTCCTTGCTACGACCATGACATCGGCTTTCTGATATTCTGCTCCTACGGCAAGGGATATGAGGTAAATCATTCTCAGGAATATAAAGATGTGATTCTCGCTTCTGCTGATTCACTCGCTACGCTTTTCAATCCTGTCGTAGGTACGATATTGAGCTGGCCGAGAGAGGTGAAACCCCGCAACTGGCCTCACAATACCATCATGGACAATATGATGAATCTCGACATGATGTTCTGGGCTGCCAAGAACGGAGGCAACAAACTGCTCTACGATTTGGCGGTGACTCATGCCAAGACCACGATGAAGAATCACTTCCGCCCGGATGGTAGCTGCTATCATGTGGCAGTATATGATACCATCAATGGCGATCTCATCAAAGGTGTGACCCATCAGGGCTATGCTGACTATTCGATGTGGGCAAGAGGACAGAGCTGGGCCATCTACGGCTATACGATGGTTTATCGCTATACGCACAACAGGGTATTCCTGGACTTCGCTCAGAAAGTGACCGATATCTATATCAAGCGATTGAAGGAAACGAGCGACGATCTCGTTCCTCTCTGGGATATGGATGGTCCACGTGGGGTGAAAGGTGGCGCTCCTAAGGACGCCAGTGCTGCTTGTGTTGTGGCAGATGCCTTGTTGGAACTCCAGCAGTATGTGGGAGGTGAGAAAGGTGAGGAATATAAGCTGTTTGCCTTGCAGTCTTTGGCTCAGTTGAGTACAGACCGATACCAGAGTGGCAAGAAGAATGTAGCTTTCCTCATGCACAGTACAGGTCATCATCCTGCAGGAAGTGAGATTGATGCCAGTATCATCTATGCCGACTACTATTATCTGGAGGCATTGATGAGGGCAAAGGCATTGAAATGATTGAGACTTGTAGCTAAGGTTTAGGTTTATATATTAAAATTATTTAGTTTGGTTTTGTAGATTGTCAAAGGATGACAACCAGAACAGTCAATAGGTTTTGTCAAATCTGTTGACTGTTTTTTCTTGTTGCTAAAGCATAGATAAATCCCGAGAGAAAATTTTTTCCCTGGGCAGAGAAAAATTTTTTCTTGCCGAGGGAAAAATGAAAGTGGGGTATGGGAGGCTTTCTGCAAGACTTTCTTTCCCATGCCCATTTGTGCGGTAAATATAAATTTATTTTGTAACTCTAAACCAGTCTGCATCTATCCAGCCTCGATTACCCAGGGTGTTCTTGCGCTCACTCACGAATCCCATCTTGGCTCCTATCCACTTGCCTGCTCGCATCATGAAGAGATCGCCTGCATCCTTGTAGCGCTTGCCGTCTAAACTGTAGGCAAACTGGCATCTCCCTGCCTTGACTTTCATCTGGAGATAGATGTCGAGATAGATGGCTGGGGAGTATGGAATGGTGTCCATCTCTGTTGGCTTCAAGGTGGCGAGGGTCTTCTCTGTCTCTATACCACCTGTATCTGCGCCCTTGCAGTAGAGCTGTTGCAATAGGAACTTATCACCCATTCTTCGTACCACCAATGCCTGATAGTTCATGCCCATCATGATAATGCCGCCATACTGATCGTCTTCTTTTGATGCAAAACGGATTTTTGCTGTGGCTGTAAAGTTCTCGGCTGGGGTCTTCTGCAACAGGAGATTGCCTGCTTCCCAAAGGCTCTTGAATGGCTGTGGCTTGCCCGCTTTGTCAGTAGCCGTAAGATCAGCCGTATAGAGGCGCATGCAACCATTGTTGGTTGGCATTCCCCAAAGTTGGTTGTAGTTGGCGTGCCATTGCCACTGCAATCCTAATTCTGTACTGTTGAATTCGTCTGATTCCTGTGGATTCACTTTCGTATGAGAGGTTGACTTTGGCATGCGATAAGTAAGATAAGGTTCGCCGCATCCATCGCCGTCCTTGTCTTGTCCCATGACAGGCCATCCTGTCTTCCAATTCACGGGTTGCAGGAAGATGACACGACCGTAGGCATACTTGTCATTGAAATGCAAGAACCAGTCTTCTCCCTGCGATGTATGAACCCATGCGCCTTGGTGCGGACCGTTAATCTTCGTCTTGCCTTGCGCCATCACCATCTTCGCCTCGTATGGACCATATACGTTCTTGCTTCTCATGGCGAGTTGCCAGCCCATTTGTACGCCTCCTGCAGGGCACATAATCCAGTAGTAGCCGTCACGCTTATAGAATTTCGGACCTTCAGTAGTATGGTTTTTCTGTCCTCCATCAAATACGATGCGTGGTTTTCCTATCACTTTCGTGCCATCTGCTGAAAGTTCTCTAATGGTGAGTACAGAGTTGAATCCAGAACGGCTTCCTGCCCATCCGTTCACGAGATAGCATCTGCCGTCCTCATCCCAGAGCGGACAAGGGTCAATCATGCCTATTCCTGCTATAACGCAGACGGGTTTCTCCCAAGTACCGCATGGGTCCTTGGTCTTTACCATGAAGATGCCGTGGTCGGGGTCACCCCAATAGATATAGAACTCTCCATTGTGGTAGCGGATGGCTGGAGCCCAAACACCCTTGCCATGCTGAGGCTTGTCGAAGAGTTCCTTGGGTTCCTGTTCCTGCAGGGCATAGCCGATGATTTCCCAGTTCACCAGATCCTTGCTATGAAGGATAGGCAGATCGGGAATGCAGTTGAACGAACTTGCCGTGAGATAATAATCATCGCCTACAGCCACCACATCCGGGTCGCTATAGTCGGCATAAATCACGGGATTAGTATAAGTGCCGTTGCCATTGTCGGGATTCCAAACCTGTGAATGATACTGGGCTTGGAGTGACAAGGGTACAGCAAGTAAGAAGCCCGAAAAGAGCCATGATGTCAGTTTCTTATTCATATCCTTTTCTCCTATTAATAATAGTACGGATAATGGCGGGCTCTTACTTATGAAAGAAACGTGATTTATTTTATGAAATTGCACTGAGTTCAGTGCACTTTTTATAAAGAATTGCACTAAACTCAGTGCAATTTTGCTTCTTTTGATGCCTGCTCTTGCTTTCTCACAAGTGGGAATATGTTGTACGACTATAGCGCTCATGCCGTATCCCTGATTAAATAAGTCTAAGAAACCTCATTCATCATCTCTACAACTAAGTATTCAACCAACCTTTAGTTCATAAAGGAGTGGATGACTCGAAAATGGTAGCTAAGGATATGTTGTGCAACCTGTGAGAAACGAATAAAAATAAGTTGGGCTGCCAGAATATTCTGGCAGCCCTATTACGTTAGTATGTTATGAAAAATTTGAGAGAAATGAAACTTCACAGTTTCGAATTGTTTTACTAAACATGATTCTTTTTATATAGAGAAAGCATAGAAATTACTACTTTAATATGGTGGGAGAGGCTTGATCAACAGTCATTTTGTCGATGCTGGTGTGCTGCATGGAATCTACTTTTGCAGAATCTCCACTCAATGCAACAGAAGCGCCTCTTGTCGCCTTGATAACTCCCACGTTTTCAACATTCTGAGAATCTTCCTGGAATGGAACCTGAGCAGCATTGCCCAAAGTGAGGAAGATGGCTACGACAGCGGCAGCCTTGAATAATGGCTTCAGGCGCTCTGTCAGCGATACAACCTTTGCCTTGTTAGGCTCCTTGGTGTATTCGTCTTCGATCATAGCCATCATCTTCTGGTCGAACTCCTCTCCCAAAGCCTCGTTCTTGGTCTCGCTCAACTCATAGGCAAAGAGAGACTTATACGGCTCCAGCTCGGCAGGAAGTTCATCCTGGCTGAAGAATGTGCGGAGGATGTTCTCTTCTTCCAAAGAGGTCTCGCACTTCCAGTAGCGTTCCAAAAGTTGGTTGATGTACTTATAATCCATATCTGTCGAATTGTTGAAATCTTTGTTTTACTGTCTGACGAGCTCTGAAGATATTTACTTTTACTTGTTCCTCGGTTATTTCCAGGATTTCAGCTATTTCCCTGTATGCTTTTCCTTCGATATCTCTCAGTTGCAGGCAGGAGCGCTGTTTCTCTGGCAGCTCGTCTATCATTTTCCTCACGATGTCCAGCTTGTCTTTCTGAATCATTCGCTCGGATGGGGTAGAAGCGGTGTCTGGCTGCTCTATCTTCTCGTTTTCTATCGAATCATTCTGATTTTCTTTCTTCTTGATGCGATCGAGCGAGAGATTGCGGGCGATGGTTAGGCTGAATGCCTCGATGGATTCCAAATCCTGCCATCTTTCGCGGGCGTTCCAGACTTTAATCATTGTATCCTGCACGACATCTTCTGCTTCCTCTCTGTTGAGAGTAATGCGCAGAGCCAGTCTGAAGAGTTTATTCTTCAGTGGCAAAACATCGTTTCGGAAACTGATTTCTTTCATCCCTCTATTATCAATGACGACTATGTTATAAGAAAGTTACAACCAATCTTAAATTATTTCTATTTTTAACTCTTGTTAAGAAATGAAGGGCAAATGAATTCTTCACTCTTCGTTCTTCACTCTTTACTTAATCACCGTTCCGTGCTTTCCGTCAATGGCAGTAGCGAGGGTGATAATCACTTCCTTTACTCCTGCATCGATGGCTGCGAGTGCATTCTCCAATTTTGGAATCATGCCACCTGCTACGGTTCCGTCTGCTTTGTATCTCTCAAAATCGGCATGGGTAATCACAGGAATCACGCTATCGTCATCGTCTGGATTGCTGAGCACGCCTTTCTTTTCAAAACTGTATATCAATGTAACATCGTAGTAAGGTGCCAGTGCCTTGGCGGTCTCGCTGGCGATGGTGTCGGCATTGGTATTGAGGATATTGCCCTTGCCGTCATGGGTCAGCGGAGCCATTACTGGGGTGATGCCTTCTTCCAGCAATGTCTGGAGCATCTTGCCGTTGGCACGTTCCACATCGCCTACAAAGCCGAAGTCGATACCGTCCTTCAATGGGCGCTTATGACTGTGGATGACATCCATATCGGCTCCTGTCAGACCTAATGCATTCACACCGTTTGCCTGGAGTTTTGCCACCAGGTTTTTGTTGACCAGTCCACCATAAACCATGGTCACCACTTCCAGCATGTCTGCATCGGTGATACGGCGACCGTTCACCATCTTGCTCTCGATGCCAAGGGCTGCAGCTACCTTAGTGGCACGGCGACCACCGCCATGCACCAATACCTTCTTGCCAGGAATGGCTGCGAAATCCTTCAGGAGCTGTGCCAACTGCTCGCTGTCTTCTACAATGGCACCGCCTACCTTTACTACTGTTACTTTTTCCATTGTTATAATGTTTAATGTGTAGTGTTTAATGTTTAATAGAAAAGCAATTGAATTCTTCACTCTTCACACTTCGTTCTTCACTCTTCACTTACTGAAGATAAGTGTATCCGAAGAGACCATTGCGATAGGTGCCCAAGAATTCCTTGCCTTCATCGAGCGAAATCTTGCCTTCCTTCACACTCTTGGTCACCCACTGCTCCAACTGACGGACGAGTTTCTTAGGATTGTACTGTACGTAGTCCAAAACCTCCTCTACGGTCTCGCCGTCGAATATCTGGTCGATGCAGTACTTGCCGTCCTTCACAGAGATGTGGGCTGCATTGGTGTCGCCGAAGAGATTGTGCATGTCACCCAAGATTTCCTGATAAGCTCCTACGAGGAACACACCGAGATAGTATGGCTCATTCTTCTTCAATGGATGGAGAGGGAGAACATTGCCGATATGTCCGTCGGTCACGAAATTCGCTATCTTTCCGTCGCTGTCGCAGGTGATGTCCTGCAAGGTGGCATTACGGGTTGGACGCTCGTCCAGGCGCTGGATTGGCATGATAGGGAAGAGCTGGTCGATTGCCCAACTGTCTGGCAGGCTCTGGAACAGGGAGAAGTTGCAGAAATACTTGTCTGCAAGAATCTTGTCCAATCCTCTGAGCTCCTCAGGCACATGCTTCATGTGCTTGGCAAGGTTGTTGATCTCGTGGCACACGCTCCAGTACATCGCCTCAATCTCTGCACGGGTCTTCAGATCTACGATGCCGTGAGAGAAGAGCTGCAATGCCTCTTCACGTATCTGCTCTGCATCATGCCAGTCTTCCAGCATGTTGCGTGGATTCAGATTGTCCCATATCTCATACAGGTCCTTGACCAACTGGTGGTCGGTTTCCTTTGCCTCAAACTCCTCTGGCATTTCCGGCAGGGAAGCGGTCTCCAATACGTCGATGACCAATACGGAGTGGTGGGCTGAAAGCGAACGGCCACTCTCGGTGATGAGGTTAGGATGCTCGATATTATTCTTGTTGGCTGCATCCACGAAGGTATAGACGCAGTCGTTCACGTATTCCTGGATGGAGTAGTTCACGGAACTTTCGCTGCTGGAAGAGCGGGTGCCGTCGTAATCCACGCCAAGACCACCACCACAATCTACGAAATCTACATTGTAGCCCATCTTGTGGAGGTTGATATAGAACTGTGCAGCTTCGCGGAGGGCAGTCTGGATGCGGCGGATCTTGGTAATCTGGCTTCCGATGTGGAAGTGGATGAGGCGCAGGCAGTCGTGGAAGCCCATCTCCTCTATCTTGTTGAGGGCGGTAAGGAGTTCGGCACTTGTCAAACCGAACTTCGATGCATCGCCACCACTCTCAGCCCATTTGCCAGAGCCTGAAGAAGCGAGCTTGATGCGGATACCGATGTTGGGTTTTACATTGAGCTTGTTAGCCACCTTGGCGATGATGTCCAGCTCGTTGAGTTTCTCCACCACGATGAAGATGCGCTTGCCCATCTTCTGTGCCAGCAAGGCAAGTTCGATATAACTCTCGTCCTTGTAACCGTTGCAGATGATGAGCGAGTCGCTCTGAGCCTGCACGGCAATGACAGCATGAAGTTCTGGTTTGGAACCCGCCTCCAGTCCGAGGTTGAACTTCTTACCGTGAGAGATGATTTCCTCCACGACAGGCTGCATCTGGTTTACTTTGATAGGATAGATGACAAAGTTTTCTCCCTTGTATCCATACTCTTCCTTGGCTTTCTGAAAACAGCTGGCTGTCTTCTCAATGCGGTTGTCGAGGATGTCTGGGAAACGGAGCAATACAGGAGCGTTGATGTCCCGTAAAGCCAACTCGTCCATGATGTCGCGCAGGTCTATCTGCGTATTGTCCTTGCATGGAGTTACATAGACATCACCCTTTTCGTTGATGCCAAAGTAAGAAGTGCCCCAACCGCTGATGTTGTAGAGCTCCTTCGAGTCTTCAATAGTCCATTTCTTCATTTTCTGTTCTTGTTCTTGCTATTAGTCTGTATTATAAATGTTGTTTTGATATTGACGTGATAAAGGTAAGCTACCTTTTTCTGCGGGTGCTTACCTTTACTGCTCATTCTTTTTTAAATGCCCAACTGCTTGCGTAACTGCTGGACGGTATCATTGATTTTATCGAAATCATCCATCACGCTGATGTCGAATATATGCTTTGCTTTGCTGTAGAAAGGCTCGCGCTGCTTGAGCTGTTCTCTGATGAATACCTGAACCTCCTCTGGTGTCTTGTTGAGCAGCAGAGGGCGTACTCCTTTGCCCATCTTCAGATGTTCGTAAAGTGTTTCTGCGGATGCCTTCAGATAGACGGTTTCTCCGCATTGGTTCATATAGTCTATGTTGTCGAAGAAGCAAGGTGTGCCTCCACCGCAACTGACGATAACATTCTCAAACTCAGCCACTTCGTGCAGCATGTTGTGCTCTATCTGTCGGAATCCCTCTTCTCCCATTTCGTCGAAGATTTGCTTCACGGTCTTGCGCATCCTGCTTTCTATATACCAATCCAGGTCATAAAACATGACGCCGAGTTCCTTGGCAAGGGCTTTGCCGACAGTTGTTTTGCCGGCGCCCATATATCCTATGATGATGATTGATTTCATTTCTCTCTTGTTGTTCTATCTGCGTTTTTATTTCCTGCGACGTGCCGTTTTTGGCTCCGGTGCTTCCTTGATGATGGTCATGCACTCTTCATAGGTGAGTGCTTCTACATTCTCCATCTTGTTCTTTGGGAGTCGGTAGTTCTTACCATCGTAGGCGATGTAAGGACCATATTTTCCGTTCAGAAGTTCCAGCTTCTCATCTTCGGCGAAGCTCTTGAGGTGACGTTTCTGCTCAGTCTCTCTCTTCTCCTGAATGAGTTCGATGGCTCTGTCGAGAGTGATGGTCATCGGATCTTCTCCCTTAGGAATGGAAACATACTTGCGATTGTGCTGCACGTATGGACCGAAGCGACCTGTACCTACGCTCACCTTGGTGCCCTCAAACTCTCCGAGTTCGCGAGGAAGCTTGAAAAGTTCCAGTGCCTCTTCCAGCGTAATGGTTTCGATACTCAGGTTGGAAGGGAGCTGGGCAAAGAGTGGCTTGTCCTTGTCTTCGGCAGAACCGATCTGTGCCACAGGACCAAATCGGCCTATCTTGACGAATACCGGTTTGCCTGTCTTAGGATCTGTTCCCAATTCTCTTTCGCCAGCCTTGTGCTCGCTGCGGGCATTCATCACCTTGCTTACTTCCGGCTCGAAGTCCTTGTCGAATGTCTTCATCCACTTGTTCCATTCGGTCTTTCCTTCGGCAATGTCATCAAACTTCTGTTCCACATTGGCTGTGAAGTTGTAGTCCATGATGCCAGGGAAGTTTTCCATCAGGAAGTCGTTGACAACGATTCCGATATCTGTAGGCAGCAGTTTTCCCTTTTCGTTGCCTGCTATTTCCTTCTTCACTCTCTGTGTCACCTTGATTCCCTTCAGCGAATCGATGGTATAGGAACGCTCAACGCCCTTCTTGTCGCCCTTCTGCACGTATTCACGTTGCTGGATGGTGCTGATGGTTGGCGCATAGGTAGAAGGACGGCCGATTCCTAAGTCTTCGAGTTTTTTTACCAGACTGGCCTCGGTATATCTCAGAGGTGCTGCCGAGAATTTCTCTGTAGCGGTGATTTCGCGGCGCTGCAGTTCGTCTCCTACCTTCATGGCAGGGAGGATGTGTGTTGCATCTTCTGTACCATCTTCATCATCAGTTGACTCGCGGTAAACCTTGATGAATCCGTCGAAGGTGATGACTTCACCATTGGCAACGAATTTCTCCTCAGCATTGTCGATATGAATGTTGATCGTTGTTTTCTCTATCTGCGCATCAGCCATCTGAGAGGCGATGGTGCGTTTCCAGATCAGTTCATAGAGTCGTTTCTCCTGACTGGTTCCATCGATAGAAGTCTCATTCATATAGGTAGGGCGGATAGCCTCGTGCGCTTCCTGTGCTCCCTTGGAATGGGTGTGGTAGGCGCGTGGCTGGCTGTATTCGCTTCCATATACCTTGATGATTTCATCCTTGCTGGCATTGGTGCAGAGGGTGGAGAGGTTGACGCTATCGGTACGCATGTAGGTGATGCGTCCGCTTTCGTACAATTTCTGGGCAATCATCATGGTCTGGCTCACGGTGAATCCCAACTTTCTGGCAGCCTCCTGCTGTAGGGTAGAGGTTGTGAAAGGAGGGGCTGGTGTGCGCTTCAGAGGTTTCTTGTTGACAGCTTCTACTGTAAACTTGGCATCCTTGCATTTTTCTAGAAAAGCCTCTACTTCCTCATGTGTTTTGAAACGCTTGTCCAGTTCAGCCTTCACTTCCGTAGCATTTCCGTTTTCGTTGATCAATGCGAAGATGGCGGAAACGCGGTAGTAAGATTCGCTCTTGAACTTCTGGATTTCGCGCTCACGTTCTACGATGAGTCTGACGGCTACGCTCTGTACGCGACCAGCAGAGAGAGCAGGTTTCACCTTGCGCCAAAGTACTGGAGAAAGCTTGAAACCCACCAGTCGGTCGAGGACACGGCGAGCCTGTTGGGCATTCACTAAGTTCATGTCCAAGTGGCGTGGGTGCTGAATAGCATCCAAGATAGCCGGTTTTGTAATTTCGTGGAAGACGATACGGCTTGTCTTCTCTTCATCCAATCCGAGAACTTCGCAAAGGTGCCAGCTGATGGCTTCTCCCTCGCGGTCCTCATCGGAAGCCAACCAGATCTTCTTGGCTTTCTTCGCAGTTGCTTTCAATTCTGTAACGAGCTTTTTCTTTTCATCAGGAATCTCGTAGTCTGGTTCCATGGTTTGCTCGTTTATACTAAGTTCCTTCTTTTTCAGGTCACGAATGTGACCGTAAGAAGACATCACCTTATAGTCTTTACCTAAAAACTCTTCGATTTTCTTTGCCTTTGCAGGGCTCTCGACGATTACTAAATTTTCTTGCATAAGCTTCTACACAATTACTTTTGGTTGCAAAAGTAAATAAACTTTTTGCTTATACCTTATTATATAGTGTTTTTTTTTAGTTTTTTAAATGTTTTGCGAGAAAAAAGATGGTTTGACAGAGCGAAATTCACTACATTTGCAAAATACAGATGGAGTGATGTAAAACGGGGAGGACTGATGAGGCTCACCATGCGTTGCTGCAAAAAGCAGATGAAAGGAGCAGATTCACAGATTATACAAATCTTTTTGAAGCAAAAAAAATCTGTGTAATCTGTGAAATCTGTGGGACTTTTTATGCGTATAGGGATTTGGCTTATGACACACCCTCATGGAACGAAGATTTATCTGTGGCTTAACGAAGATCCCTTAGGAATCTGGTAAGTCCCTTTTTGATGGAATCAAAAGCAAACTTGTCTATATCTATTTCTGAGAATGGAATCCAGTAGTAGGCGGCTGCATCATCCATGGCTTCTATATGAGATAAGTCCTTGACCTTCACCTTGAAAAACATATCGAGCGTATGAACTAAGAAGCCGGAATAAAGATAGGTGTTGGGATAGCTGAACTGATAGCTGACTTCCGTAGCTTCCAGACCCGTCTCTTCTTTTACCTCGCGTGCCATAGCCTCCTCAGCCGTCTCGTCCATATCGACAAAACCGCCTGGCATGTCGAGCATGTCTTTGCCTGGGTCATTCTTACGGCGGACAACTAAGAGTTCATCCTTCTCATTGACGATGAGGGCAACTGTGGCGCTGCTGGCATTGAGGTAATAACTGAAACCGCAATCTTTGCATTTCTTGCTTTTGATGTTGTTGATCTCGAAATGCGGAGAACCGCATATCGGACAATACTGAAATTTGTCTAAAACGTGCATAATTTAATTAGAAATTAGAAATTTCTCATTTGTCATTTGTCATTTAAAGAAAAGAATTTCTTGTTCATTTTTTAGTGTATTAAGTTTATAATTTTAATGGTTTTATCTGTCCATGTTGATGAATGTTGATAGAGTAAGTTAGTTAGAAACCTTTTCTTATAGAAGACCCTTGAAGGTCTTACAGAAGACTCTTGATAGCTGCATCGATGTCCTTGATCTGTGCATCGCGAGCCTGCAAGGTATTGTTGCGGTCTATCAGGAAGAAGGTAGGGATGCTCTGCACATTATAGCTTGCCAGGCTTTGTCCCTGAACGCCATCTTCGTCGCGCACGCAAATCCAAGGGATTCCGGCAGTAGAAGTCTTCCAGAAATGCTCGTCTGGATCTACGGATACCTGATAAATCTCCAGACCTGCAGCATGATACTTGTTGTAAAGGTCGCGCAGCATCATGATACGTTTGGTGCTCTCTCTGTTGGCAAAGAGATGGAAGTCGAGCAACACTACCTTGCCCTTGAGGTCGGTAAGATTGCGTACCACACCCTTGTTGTCTGTCAGCGAGAGGTTGATGCATCCATTTACGCTCACCTTGCTGGCATCAATCTGTCGCTCTGCCATCTGGTTTTCCATGATGCGAACGTCCTTCATGCCCTGGATGGCGATATTGTGGAGGTTCTTGCCACGCTCAGCGTTAGGATAGTAAGTATCCCAACTGGTAGCCACGGCAGCAAACACCTTGATGTCATCCTTGTTGTTGCGTGGATTGAATAGCAGGGAGTTGGTGCCACCTATCTGAATGGTCTGGAAAAGAGCATAGTAGGAAGAAGCCTTCATTGGAGCCTTGAAGATATACTGGGTCTTGATGTCCTGCTTGTAGCTGTTGATCACCTGAGCTATTGCCACGTTCATGGAGTCAACTCCCATGTTTGGATTTTTGGTGATACTGTTGATGGTAGCCTGCAGGTTCATCTGCTTGAGCGACAGTTCCTTGATGGTAGAACAGTTCTCCGAACCTTCCACTTCGTATTTGTAAGCCATCGTAGGGTATGCAGCCTTTACGAGGATGGTTTCCGTAGAGTCAATAGAGAGGTTGATGGTCTGGTTGGCAATACGCAGGCGATAGAACTCAGGAGAAACAGAGTCCATGGCATTTTCTTCGAAAGCGAAGGAACCGTCTTCGCCCAACTTCACCGAGTCTATTTTCTCAGGACCGTTCAGACCGATATTCTCCAGGTAGAGCATGGAGTCCTTGGCTTCAGTAATGTTGCCGTTGATATGAAATTTCTTGTTATGACAAGAAGTGAAAGCCAGTGCAGCAACCATGATCACTGCCACTGAAAAGATTCTGGTTATTTTCATGAATTTCTGTATTTTGCAAAATTATCGACTGCAAAGGTAGCAATAAAATTGTGAATAAGCTCTCTTAGATAGATAAAATATTTAAAAAAGCAGAAAATAGTTGCACATTTATTCGTTTATTAATAATTAAAAAGGTATCTTTGCAGCGTTTTAGATATTAGATGTTAGACAAAACAATAAGTTTTTAAATTTTAGATGAACGTAATTACAAAAAGTGTTCAGTTGCCTGATGGAAGAACCATCACAATTGAGACCGGAAAAGTTGCAAAACAGGCTGATGGTGCTGCGGTTCTCCGCATGGGTAACACAGTGCTCCTCGCAACTGTTTGTGCAGCAAAGGATGCAGTTCCGGGTACAGATTTCATGCCTTTGCAAGTAGATTACCGTGAGCAGTACAGTGCTGCAGGTCGTTTCCCTGGTGGTTTCACCAAGCGCGAAGGCAAAGCCAGCGACGAGGAGATCCTTACCTCTCGCCTTGTGGACCGTGCTTTGCGTCCACTTTTCCCTTCTAACTACCATGCAGAAGTTTATGTACAGGTAATGTTGCTCTCTGCCGATGGTGTTGACCAGCCAGATGCCCTTGCAGGTTTCGCTGCTTCAGCTGCCATGGCTTGTTCAGATATTCCTTTCGAGCACTACATCTCTGAGGTTCGTGTAGCTCGTATCAATGGTGAGTATGTTGTTAACCCTACATTCCAGCAGATGGAAGAGGCTGACATGGATATCATGGTTGGTGCTACCAAGGAGAACATCATGATGGTGGAAGGTGAGATGAAGGAAGTTGCTGAGCAGGATCTGATCGGTGCCCTCAAGGCTGCTGCCGAGGCTATCAAGCCTATGTGCGAGCTCCAGTATGAGTTGGCTAAGGAGAAGGGTACTGACGTGAAGCGTGAGTACGACCACGAGATCAACGATGAGGAACTCCGTGAGCAGATCAAGTCTGAGCTTTACAAGCCAGCTTACGATATCAACCACCAGGCTTTGGAGAAACATGCTCGTCAGGATGCTTTCGACAAGGTTTTGGCTGACTTCCTTGAGAAGTATGACGCTGCTCATACCGATCTCTCTGAGGAAGACTTGGAGGAGAAGCACGCTGAGGCTACCCGCTACTATGATGACGTAATGCGCGATGCTATGCGTCGTTGCATCCTCGATGAGGGCTTGCGTCTTGATGGTCGTGCTACTACAGATATCCGCCCTATCTGGTGCGAGGTGTCTCCACTCCCAATGCCTCACGGAAGCGCTATCTTCCAGCGTGGTGAGACTATGTCTCTCTCTACATGTACTCTTGGTACAAAGATGGATGAGAAGCTGATCGACGGTGTGCTCGAGAAGAGCTACCAGCGCTTCCTCCTTCACTATAACTTCCCTCCATTCTCTACAGGTGAGGCTAAGGCTCAGCGCGGCGTAGGCCGTCGTGAGATTGGTCACGGTCACTTGGCATGGCGTGGTTTGAAGGGTCAGATTCCTACAGACTTCCCTTACACCGTACGTTTGGTAAGCCAGATCCTGGAGTCTAACGGTTCTTCTTCTATGGCTACTGTTTGTGCAGGTACACTCGCCCTGATGGATGCAGGTGTTCCTATGAAGAAGCCAGTTTCTGGTATCGCTATGGGTCTTATCAAGAACCCTGGTGAGGACAAGTACGCTATCCTCAGTGATATCCTCGGTGATGAGGACCACTTGGGTGATATGGACTTCAAGACCACAGGTACCCGCGATGGTTTGACCGCTACACAGATGGATATCAAGTGTGACGGTTTGAGCTTCGAGATCCTTGAGGAGGCTTTGATGCAGGCTAAGGCTGGTCGTGAGCACATCCTCAACTGCATGATGGAGACTATCTCTGAGCCACGTGCTGAGATGAAGCCACAGGTTCCACGTATCGTAGCATTCGATATTCCTAAGGAGTTCATCGGTGCTGTTATCGGCCCTGGTGGTAAGATTATCCAGCAGATGCAGGAGGATACGGGTGCTACTATCACTATCGAGGAGACTGATGGTAAGGGTCACGTACAGGTATCTGCTCCTAACAAGGATTCTATCGATGCTGCTTTGGGTAAGATCAAGGCTATCGTAGCTGTTCCTGAGGTTGGTGAGGTTTACGAGGGTACTGTTCGTTCTATCATGCCTTACGGTTGTTTCGTAGAGATTCTCCCTGGTAAGGATGGTTTGCTCCACATCTCTGAGATTGATTGGAAGCGTCTTGAGACAGTTGAAGAGGCTGGCATCAAGGAAGGCGACAAGATCAAGGTGAAGTTGATGGAGATTGATCCTAAGACTGGCAAGTACAAGCTCTCTCACCGTGTGTTGATGGAGAAGCCAGAGGGTTATGTTGAGCGTGAGCGTCGTCCACGTCCTGAGCGTGGTGAGCGTCGCCCTCGTCGTGATGACCGTCATGAGGGTCGTGGTGAGCGTCCAGCTCGTCAGCCACGCCGTTACGAGCATCGTAACGATGAGCAGGCTCCTAAGGATTTCAACGATTCTTTGGACCACAACAATGATTAATCATCTTCAGAAAATGATGGGTTAATCATCATCCGATTCGAATATATCATTTCGAATATATATATAATAAGGTGTATCTCAGCAAATGGGATACACCTTTTATTTTTAAAACTACAAGGAATTTCCTTAAAAGTTTTAATGAAAGTCATCGGGAAGTATTGGGCAGATGATCAGGAATTTGTCCCCTTTTCGTCGAAAATATAGTTGCATTCATAGGAATGCAACACCTTTTTTCGTTTTTTTTCTCTAAATTTGTCAACCAAACCTATTGATTGAATTTGTTAATGATTCCAGACAGCGTTTTTAAATTACAGTAAAAGAGTGTTTGATTCCAGTCTGAATTTGAATTCCAGTAAGAGTGAATGGTCATGTTCTTTGATATAGGCAAGAGTGAATGATAAAGTTCTTCGATATATATTAATTCTAATAATAGTTTTTATGAAGCATTTTCTACAACAAATGAAAAGAGATGCCCTGGCTCCTCCAAGAAGAGCTTGGGCTATGCGGCATTGGGCATTGAGCCTGCTGCTATTGGTAATGTTACAGTTTGTGGGTTCAACAGCCAAGGCGCAAACGCCTTGGGTGTATGATGTGCATGGACAAAATTTTCCAGGAACGTTGCACGTTTATTTCAATTTCAACTTTTTCTGTTGGGATGGAGATAATGGTGCATACGATGATGAGGTGTGGCTCCAGGTGAACGGTAAAGATGTTATCAATCTTAAAACAGTATGGAGTCTTATTTCGGGTAGTCGTAACAACGAAGATAACCTGAAGAAGAAAAATTATAACTGGGTAGTTGGTACTCCAAAATCTTTTTCCAAAAATGGCTATAGAGGCACGGTCGCTCTCAGTAACATTCGAAATACAGGAGGCAAATGGATGGGTACTACAGTTGATCTTATTCTGGAACGTTGGATTTACAATAATTCAAATGAGATTACGATTCGAGGAAAGTGGAGATATAAGGACAACTCTACCAGTAATGACCTAAAAGTCAAAGTCGGAACATTCAACTTCCCTTCGATGTCTTGGCCTGACATTGATTTTAAGCGTACTGCCAATGGGGTAGTTCAGGCTTATTCCACGAATTTGCTACAAGAAAAATATAATAACTGTGGAGGTAAAGATAAATCGGGTACTTTAAGGTATGCTTATCGTTTCTCGAAGAAATATGAGGGAAACGTAAATTGGCCAAGCGCACCGATCAAGATTGAAACTTATTGGGATAATCTCAATTCTACTCCCAAGAAGGTGAAAACGGATTTTGTGGATTGTACAGAATCTGCAACTTCGGCTTATGTGACAATGAAACTTGACAATTTTGAGGCTCATTGCCTGCATCCTTTTATCACTCGTTTTGCGCCCAATTATAGGTCATATCCTCTTAACGGAAGCCAATGTATAGAGAACAATGTCTATTTTAATAGAAGTTATGAGAGGGACCATTGGGTCAATGGATATCCACGTCCAAAGTCGATTTCTACTTCTACCAATTCCTGGACAAAGAATGTGATCCTCTCTTGGACACCGGAAATTGCTGATCCTAGACATGTGACCACACAGGGTAAATGGGTGGTTTTCCGCAGGAAGAGTGGTTCGAGCACTTATGAAAAATTGAAGGAATTGGCATATATTGACAAGCAGGTATCATATACAGATGAGGATACTAAGGACTACAATACTACTTATTATTATTATGTGGCATTCCAACCGAATGAATGGAATACTTCCATAATGAAGCCAGAGGATGCTACCAATTTGTATAAGAGTACTTATACGTCTATATCAACGAGCAACCCTCTGAAGTCTATATCGGCATCGAATAATTTGGATAATAAAATTACAGTGACTTGTAGTTTCTATTCTTTCGAAAATGCTACGTCTTCTAACCCTTATAAACTTCTGGTTTATCGCCGTGCAAAAGGTACTACGGATTGGGGAGAAGTCTTCCATGAGACAACTATTAGTGACAAGAACGTCACAAGTCATTCCTTTGATGATACCAAAATTGCCAATGCTTGCGTGAAATACCAATATATGATGAAAGTTGCAGCACAAGAAACAACTTTCACAAGTAACATATGTGATGGTGGTATTGATGGAAACTCTGAGGTGACTAGTGTCAATGCAAGCCGTGGAGCTTACAGCGGTACAGTGCGTGTCAACTGGGATGTCAAGCAAGTAGGTACAGACTTGACCTATTTCAATGTGCGCCGTCGCCTCTTAGGAAGCGATGCGGAATATCAAAATATATATACTACTTCTGGTGTGGCTGAGACTTATACATACGAGGATAATTCTGCTCAACCAGGCTCTTACTACCAGTATGAGGTGGAATGTTATCGCAAGTGTAAGGAAACAGGAACTATTAGTCCTGGTGCATCACAAGAAACGGATGGTTTTGCTCTTGCTACGGGAGTTGTCAGCGGTCGTATATCTTATGATACAGGCACGGCAGTGGAAGGTGTGAAAGTGATAGCGGAAGCAAATAATGCTGATGGAGAAAAACTGACGGCATTCCATGCGCTCAGCACTACCAAAGATGTGACCTGTCAGGTGGGTATTGCCAAGCCTAAAGAGACGATGGCATCTTTGTTCGGTAATCCATGGACTGCACAGACGTATATCAAGATAGACCAATTCCCGGAAAATGGTATGCACGTCTTCGCTACCAATTTTTTCTATTTTGCAGTTGGACCTACAGGTGATCTCAGTATAGGACTATCTTATCTTAAAAATAACAATCTAGAGATTGACCGCCGTTATTTGGACAAGAAAATTACAATAGCGACGGGCAAGTTCTATAATGCATCTGTTTCTTTCGATGGAAATGCGACATATACAGTGCGTGTTATAGGGGAAAACGGAAAAATCCAAAGTGCCAAGGTGCAGATTTCAGATCCAAGTGCATATAAGATGGTTGATGCCATTTTGTCTGCAAATAGGGATTACTTGCCTGAATCTGGACTTTGGTATGGAGATAGCAGAGGTGATAACCAAACTTATTCTGGTGTCATCGACGAATGTCGCTTCTGGACAAAGGAATTGACAGACGACCAAATCAAGAAGAACTATAATCACACGCTGTCGGGCAGTGAGGATGGTCTCTACTTGTATTATAAGTTTGATGAGGGTATTACTAATCAAACCATAGCTTATGACTACTCGAAGACGGGTGGTGTCTCTAATGGAAACCATGGAAAAATCGTCGACATGGAAATCACCGATGACGTGCCTTCGGAGGATCAGCTCTCCTTGTCGGCATATACCGACGTGAATGGTAACTACACCATCAGTGGCGTGCCTTTCTCTGGCGATGGTACCAGCTATACTATCCGTCCTTCCAAGGGCACACATGAGTTCTCTGCTGCCAAGGCAAACCGCTTTGTCAGTGCACAGTCGCTCGTTCACAATGGTGTCGATTTCCAGGATGTCAGTTCATTCTCTGTCAGCGGTGTCGTATATTATCAAGGTACTACAATCCCTGTAGAGGGTGTGCAGTTTGCCGTGGATGGTGTGTCTTGCACCAAGGATGGTGAGTTTATCCAAACCAACGAAAAGGGTGAATATACCATCAGCGTGCCTATCGGCTATCACTATATCAGTGCCAGCAAGATCGGTCATGAGTTCTGCAATGCAGATGGCAAGTCGTATAAGGGTATGGGATATTATCCTACCCAGAATGAGGATGCTAATAAGATGGAGACATTCGAGTTTACTAAGCCGATGCCTAATATTATTTTCTACGACACCACGCTTGTACCTATCGTAGGTCGTGTGACGGGTGGTGCGGTAGAGAATGAAAAACCGCTTGGTTTGGGACAGTCTGTCAACAACATTGGTCAGGCTACATTGACCCTGAAGGCTTCTGATACTTATAGTATGAATGTGAGTGTGGAAAAGAATGGACAGGCTTATGAATATGTGACGGCAAAGACCGATAGAGTATTTGCTGTTCCTGCTGATGCTGTTTGTAACTCTACTACTACTGTGGGTTCCGGTTCTGCCGATAATGCACGTATCATTACCATCAAGACCGACCCTAAGACCGGTGAGTTTGCTGCTATGGTTCCACCGCTTCAATATACTGTGACTGGAATTAATATTGACAGCAACAGCGATATCAGTTGGAATACGGCTGAAATCATCAATGCTACTGATCCACAGAATACATCTGTCGATTCTATCGAAGTAGAGGATGGTTATAAGAAGTTTGAATATGTAGCATCGCTGAAGAAGAGTTACCGCAGTCCGGCTATCCTGGATGTGGTACAGAAGAATGTAGAGGCTGAAGGTGCCTTTGGTGAACCAACCTATGAGCTGGTTGCTGAAGATGGCACCAAGAGATTGATAGAACTATATAATAAGGAGAAAACGTTTACTCTGCCAAAGACTGCAAATGAGGATGCCTATACCTTCGGTTATCCTGTCTTCGTTCAGAGAGGCAACTACGAGTTCGACCTGAGTTTGTATGAAAAGTATTTCAACCATGACGCTGATGCTCCTGTCAAGGAGTCAAAGGTGCCATTGGCAAACAATACGGTGAACATCACCAACCAGATGGGATTTGGTACTTCTGTCTATGTCACTGGTGACAAGGACGGTGAGGTATATGAGTCTTCTCAGACTGAAATCGAGCTCGACTCTTTAGGTCATGGAACCTACTCTTGGCAAGCCGGTTCTCCTAATATCCTGACTCCTTACACCCGTACGCTCACGATGAGCTATCCTATAGATGGTGTGGAGAAGAACTGGAGTGGCAACGGATTCCAGGGCATTGTCTTGGGACAGTTGACTTCGGGTAGCAACTTCGTGACCTCTGGTCCTGACGAGGTGATTATGATTCTTCGTGACCCAGCAGGCTCCGGATCAAATGCTTATATCGAGGAAGGACAGTCCTTCTCTACCACCAAGATGCGTGGTGGAACTATAAAATATGCCAATGAGACGAGCGTCAAGGCAAGCATGGGTTGCGAAACTACCATTACAACCGGTACGGCAGGTATGGGTGCTTTGGTAACTAAAGATACCAAAATAGAAGTGAAGAACGAGTTGGAAGTGGGAGTCAAGATTGACGAAGAGGTGAGAATGGGAAATACCACTGTTCAGACCATTACCACTACCAAGCGTATCTCTACCAGCGATCAGCCGGAGTATGTAGGCGATCAGGGTGACGTCTTCATCGGTTCTTCTGTGAACTACAATTTCGGCAATGCCCGACAGGTAGGTATCTATGCGGCTGATGCTAATAGTGTGCCAGCACTGGAGAAACGCGATGTGATGAGCGTGGGTACTCGATATGGTACTGAGTTCTCCTATACTCAGAACTATGTGGAGAACGTACTGCTGCCAAACTTCAAGAAGTTGCGTAACTCTTGCTTGGTACATGTGAACAGCTATGATGGCTATGTCAATAACACAGACAAGCCAGTTTATATCACCAAGTTGTCTAATACTGATTCCAGATTAGGCTCCAACAATAGTGATAAGAAAGTTTGGGGAGCCAAGGCTTCCAAGTCTGGTGAACTTAGCGGTGAGTCTTATAAGATGGTCTTGCCAAAGAGTGCATACAATGGTTCTCAATTGAAGGACGACTATGTGGCAAGCGATACCATCGCCTGGTATAATGCGCAGATTTCTGCATGGACACAGGTTTTGGCCAACAATGAGAAGGCAAAGGTGACTGCCATCGAGAATGCTGAGTACAAGCGTACGAACTATTCTTTTGATGCCGGTTCAAGTGTGTCCAGTTCTACCCAATCGGTGAACAGTAAGGATTTCACCGTGGAAAGCGAGACTTCGCTGCTGATTGTAGGTAGTGGAAAACTTGGATTTGCATTTGATGGAAATGGTGTTGAGGTTTTGACAAACGATGAAAAGGGAGGTGGCGCGACAACAAGTGATGGCAGCACCGAGGAGTCTTCTCGTGAAGTGGGCTTCTCGCTTGTAGAGACTGGTGATGCCGATGCACTTTCTATTGATGTCATCGATGCTCCTGATGGATTTGGACCTATCTTCTATACTCGTGCCGGACAAACCAGTTGCCCATACGAGGATGAGGTGAAGACCAAGTATTACAGACCGGGTACTACCATCCAGACAAAGACTGCTCAGGTGGAGCAGCCTCATCTCAGTGCCAAGGAAACTTCTGTGACAGGTGTACCAAGTGGCAAACCTGCTACATTTACCATCTACTTGCAGAATACCAGTGAGGCTGATATCGACAGTTACTTCAACTTGAATGTGGTCGATTCTTCCAATCCAAATGGTGCTGCTGTCAAGATGGACGGTAAGGATGTGACCGCTGGCCGTACCATTCTCGTACCAGCAGGTGAGACAGTAACCAAGACTTTGCAGATTTCACAGACCAATCCTGACATTTATGATTATAAGGATTTGCAGCTTCGTATGTCAAGCACCTGTGATAGCAATATCGAGGAAATCCTGAAACTCAGTGCCTACTTCCAGCAGACGAGCAGTGATGTCTCTCTGAAGTCAGCTGAGAGTGCCATCAATTTGGAGACTGGTACTTCGATGCATCTTACCATCAGCAATTATGATAAGAATGCTCGTGGTATGAAGAGCGTTCGCCTGCAGGTACAGCAGCAGGGCAATCCGCAGTGGCTTACCGTGAAAGAGTGGGTAGTCAGCGAGAAGGAAGCGGCTGCTGATAAGAACAAGGGCTTGTTGCCTGATGAAGGTACATTCAATTATGTATTCAGTATGGCAAACAATGATACTTATCCTGATGGACAATGGAACATCCGTACCATTACGGTGAGCAACTTCGGTGGTGAAGAGGTGACGAAGTCTTCTGAGGTCATTTCCTTCTATAAGGATATGGCTCGCCCACAGGTGATTAGCAATCCTAATCCATCTAATGGCGTACTTACCGCAGACAGCGAAATCTCCTTGACTTTCAACGAGGATATTCGTTCTGGGGCGATGAGCAAGGCTGACAACTTCTCTATCCAGGGAGAATTGAATGATGCACAGGTGGCTCATGATGTGGCTCTGAATCTGACAGGTGGCGAAGGTGCCAAGACCAATGCCAACTTCAATTTAAGCAATAAGTCGTTTGCCGTCAATATGTGGATGCGTTACTCTGCCAAGGGTGAGATATTCTCACATGGCACGAAGGCTGGCAGAATGACCGTGAGCGTGGCTGATGATGACAAGATGGTAGTTGATGTCAATGGACAGAAATTTACCAGCGACAATGCTTTCAAGAAGAATACCTGGCAGTTTGTCAGCTTCAGTTATGATGCAGAGAAGCAGACCTTCAATGCCAATTATGCTTATGATGCCTTTGATGTTGTCTTGTTCAACAATTTAAAGGTTGGTGAGTACAAAGGCAATGGTCCTGTCACATTGGGTGAGAAGATGCAAGGTCAGATACATGATGTCAGTCTTTGGAATCAGGCTCGTCCTTGGAGTGAGGCTCAGAATGAAATGTACGAGCGGAAGACCCGTTATAGCGATGGCTTGATGGGCTATTGGCGACTGGATGAAGGTCATGGTGGTTTGGCTACCGACTATGCTCGCAGTCGTAATCTCGTTTTGCCTTCTGCTACAGCCTGGTATTTGGCAAGCAAGAATTATGCACTTGCCTTGGACGGAAAGACCGTCGTGGCTGTGGATGCTTCCAAGATTGCCACAACCCATGAGGAAAGCTATTTGGCTGAATTCTGGTTCCGTGCTGAGGAAAAACAGAATGGTAAGGCGAATGTCTTCGGATTCAATAACAAGGATAAGTTCGACATATTTGTTGATGAGGCTGGTTTGCTCAAGATGAATGTGAATGGCGCTGATTATGCAATCGGTTCTGACAAGGTGACTGACAACCAGTGGCACCATGTAGCTGTCAATGTGCTGAAGAGTACATCTGGTTCTGCTACGGTTTATCTCGATGGTGTGGCTAAGAAGCAGATGATGGCTTCTGTTCTTCCTGCCATCCAGACAAGTAAGTTGCTCTTGGGTGGTAAGTATGATGGTGCTCAGGCTACGGATATGCTGAAGGGTGCGATAGATGAAATCCGTATCTGGAAGGGCCGCCGCATGGGTGATGTCATCAAGAACAATATGTATGCCCGTGTCAATAAGGCAAGTGATGGCTTGATAGCTTACTATCCTTTCGAGGAGGGTGGGCTTGATGAAGGTAATGCGCCTACCATCCTGGCAACGCTCTCTGACCAGAGTGCTACATGCTCTGGGGAAGTTAAGCCTGTTAATGTGCCTGTAACTCTTGCGCCAACTTCTGATAATGTACCGGCATTGAAGTCTGTACCTGATAAGCAGAATGTAAGCTTCGAATATGTGGCAAGCGAGCGTAAGATTCTGGTAAATCTCACAGAGCAACCACAACGTATCGAGGGATGCACGCTGACTGTAACGGTCAAGAATGTACGTGACAGTCACAACAACTATTCTGAGAATGTGACATGGGATGTCTATGTTCGTCAAAACCAATTGGTATGGAAACAGGATGAAGTGGAAACCGTGAAGCATGGTACAGAAAAAGTGAGTATCGAGGCTGAAATCAATAATAATAGTGGTACTACAGAGTCTTGGACTATAAGCGGTTTGCCATCTTGGCTCACTCTGGAGAATGAAACGGGCTATCTGCCTGCGCTCTCCAGCAAGAAGTTGACCTTTGCGGTTGATCCTGCTCTTGCTATCGGCAGTCAGGAGGCTACGATTTACCTGACTGGTAACTTGGGCGTACCAGAACCTCTGGTCATCAAGGTGAACAGTACGAGTGTGGCTCCAGACTGGAGCGTAAATTCTGCAGATTACGAATTTACGATGAATGTCAATGGTCAGCTTGAAATCAATGGTGAGATGTCACAAGACGTGAATGACATCGTGGCTGCCTTCCGAGGTGACAGATGCGTGGGTGTGGCTAAGCCTGCTTACTTCTCTCGCTATGATGCTTACTATGTGCTCATGAATGTATATGGTAATGCTGAGGACAACGGCAAGGACTTGACCTATAAGGTATTTGAGGCTAAGACGGGTAGAGTTCTTCCGATGGTAGAGGTGAGCATGGACAAGGCGAACATGTTTGTGACCGACAATATCGTTGGTACCATCTCTTCACCTAACGTTTGGAATGCCCAGGAAAAGGTAGAGCAGATCCTGAATCTCAAGAAGGGATGGCAATGGAGCAGCTTCTATGTGAATCCTGATAATGGCAGTGCTGATGAACTTCTCGCTGGCATCAAGAATCAGGTGAACTATATGATCAGTGAAAATGGACAGTGGACGCCTACCAGCAATTCCATCAACGAGGTGGTAGCTGGTGAGATGTACAAAATCCAGGGCAATGCGCCTGTATCTCTGTCTGTTGTCGGTGATGCTATTGATGTTGCCAACGATCCTGTTGTCATCAAACCTAATTGGAACTGGATTGGCTATAAGGCTCCTGGATACGTTTCTATCGGCAATGCGTTTGCTGATCTCGAACCTCAGGAAGGTGATGTTGTCAAGAGTCAGACTGCTTTTGCTTCTTGGAACAGTAGTGAATGGGTAGGCTCTTTGGAGGCTTTGAAGTCGGGCGAGGGTTACTTGTATTATTCTACTCGTAATCAGCAGCAGACTTTCCATTATCCATCTGCAACTTCTTCTGCTGCCAGGGAAACCTCTATGGCTAAGAGCATGAGACTGGGTGGAGATGATGCAGTGAATGAGAAAACTGAGATTGCCCAGATGCATCAAGGCAACATGAACGTCATTGCCCGTGTGGTAGATAAGCATGGTGCTGTCCGTTCGGATGCCGTCGTCAGAGTGATTGATGGTGATGGTGAACTTCGTGCCTTGACTGATGAGGCTCATGCGGATCTTTATTTCATCACGATTGCTGGTGAGAACAGTGGTGCTAACTTGCGCTTCATCGTCAGCGTGGATGGAATGGAACAGGTGATTCCTGGAACCATGTTCTATCGTGACGATGCTATCGTGGGTAGTCTTGACCAACCTCTCGTCATCGATTTGGCTTCTACCACAGGTATTGGCTCTGTCAAGACGGATGAGGATAGTTCAGAAGCAACGTATGACTTAAACGGTAGGCGTGTGGCTAAGCATGCTATCGAGACAGTTGTCATTCGTGGTAACAAGAAATTCGTTCATCTTAACAAGTAAGATTTATGAGAAAATTCTTTTTAATATTATGTCTGGTTTGTGCGGTACAGGGAATGTCCGCACAGACCGACATTCACGACAAGTATTCTTCCAAGTCTGAGGCTTGTGAGGATGGTACTTATAGAAAGTCTGACGGATATAAGAAATTTGGTCAGATTGGTTGGGAGAAGGAGAGCGGCTGGCGCAAAATCCAATATCTTGACCGTTATGAGCGAGAACATCGCATATACAATACCAATTCTTTCTTGTACTGTCAGGTGATGTGGAATGATGTTCTCTTGGAAGATTGTGAGATTGTGGCTTTTGATTCGAAGGGCAATGTTGTGGGCAATCAGTGTCCTGAACCTTTTCCGCAGAAAGCAGGCAACCTGCATCACGTGGCCATCATGGCTATCTTTGGGGATACGCCTCATGAGAAAATTACCTTTAAGGTAATCAAGGGTGCTGGTACGGTTGCGGATCCTGTCTGTGAAAAACAGGCTGAGGAAGTTCATCTGTTTGTTCCTAATGGAACGACGGGACTTGTTGATGCTGATGGGGATGGTCGTCTGGATACCTGGAAGCCTGTTGTGCTCCATGTCAAAGAAACGCCTACTGCTATCAGGGAGGTTTCATCAGACTCTGTGAAAGGTATAAACGACAAGATAGTCTATACTTTATCTGGTCAGCGCATCCACAAGGATGCAGTCTCTCCTGGTACAATCATATTGGTCAATGGAAAGAGATATTTAGTTAAATAAGTTGTATTCAGATCGTGTGCTTGCCTATGGCAATAAAGTGCCCTCAGTAAGGGCACTTTTGCGCCATAGGCAAGTTTTTTTTCTATCTTAGTCCTTTTTCTTCAACTCGTATAGGCATTTACCCTTCACCCTTCATCTTTTTGCCTGAAACCCCCATAAACACTTGAGTTCTGGAGGTGAAGGGCAAAAATTTACCCTTCACCACCCATCTTCACCCTTCACCGTTTGTCATCAGAATGTTATTTCTGCCTTAATAGAAGCCTGCGCTTAGTCTTCATAGAAGCCTGCTTCACTCTTCATAGAAGCTTACTTCACTCTTCATAGAAGCCTACTTCACTCTTCATAGAAGTCTGCTTCACTTTTCATGGAAAGCCGGAAGATGCTAAAATAAATAACGGGTGGTGAAGAATGGCGAAAATTTTTACAAGACGAAGGGTGATGAAAGGTGGTGAAGGGTGGAAATGAGTAATTGTTTGAGTAACCGTCTGAGTGTCAGTTGTTTATGTGGCAGAGGTGAAGGGTGAGGCGCTTTTATACAAACGAAACGCTTTCTCGCAGGCGAGAAAGCGTTTCTAACTTGTTATATCAAGTGTGGCCACTTGATGTTTTATAACTCATGTCCGAGCCTTTTATTTGAATGGCATAAACCAGTTCTCTGGATTGCTGAGGTCTATGCTGAGATTCTTGAATGCAAGCTTGTCACGAAGCCAGAGTGAACCGTAGTTGGTGCCCCAATAGCTGTCTGTGTTCTTGTGGCGTGCAATGCGGCAGAGGTCGCCATAGCGGGAACCCTCCCAGGCAAGCTCCAATGCCATTTCATCGCAGAGCAGGTCTTCTACACAGTCCTGGTTGATTCTCAAACTGTCTTCTGCTGTTGCATTAGCAGGGTAAGCATGGCCCAACTGAGCCAACTTCTTGTTAATCTCATTCTGGAACTGATAACCGGAACCATTGCCCATGGTAAAGCCTGCACCGCGAGCGTGAATACCCTGATTACCAAAAGAAACACCATTGGTCTCACTTTCATCATTGAAAACGACACGGTTTTCAGGAGTCAGGAATGGCAAGGTGGTCTTGAGGAACTTGATGCCTTCCTGGGTCATATAGGTGGTGTCCTCTTCCAAGGTATGATTCCATCCATCCTTCAACACGGCGAATGCTACATCAGGATGTCCCATACGGTTTACAGCCTCAGCTAACTTCAGATAGATACCTGCAGTTCGGTACAATGTGATATTGGCATTGTAATACTTCAGGATGACCTTAGCCAATTCCACCTGTGTACTAAACTTCACTCTTTCGTATGAACAGTGGTAGCGCATATCACCGATAGAGGCTTTAGCGAAAATCAGGTTCTTGATGTTGAATTCAGAACTGCCGTTACCATTTCCAGTTGCATAGTAGAAGTCCTGACTGTTGCTCAAATTCATATAGGCATTGGTAGGTTCAAGAGAAATCTTCTCGTTTACTACCGTACCATCTGATGAAGTATAGTAATTGTAACCGAAGAGGCCTGGCAAAGCTGTAATCTCACCACGCAACTTGTTGGTAGCCATTGCTACATAAGTATCAGTTTCCAAGTCGTTCATATAGCGGACTTTCCAGTCTGATGTATTGGAAACCATACAGTAGTATCCCATCTTCAATGAATTAGGGTAGCTATTGTAATCAGGACTGTAGGTAGGTCTTGCCATATAGTTATTAACCGTCTCTTTGTTCTTCTTCAGGTAGTTGAAGTAGTGCTCAACAGCCTTTGCATAGTTGCCAGATTCCAGATACAGGTCTGCCAAGATCAATCTTACAGGAATCATCATCTTCGCTGTATTGACAGTCTTGTTGTTTCCTGCATCGTTGGTACCTGCCTCAAAGTTACCCCAGTTAGGTACTGGCAGATCTACATACTGCTCCAAGTCTGGAGCCAACTCAGCAGTAATACCATAGATATCTTTCTTCTCAGAACTTGCTGCATTCTCGATGCCGGCGATATCAGTCAACGGCTTGGTATAGAATGGTACCTTGCCGTAGTTGTGGGTCAACTGGAGATAAGCCCATGCACGGATAGCCTTGGCCTCTGCATACTCCTTCATCGCAACTTCACTGGAACCGGTAATCAGCGTGGTATCACGGTGAGCAATGTAGTAGTTGCAGTTGTTGATGATACGGTAGTAAACGTATGCAGAATCGTACTTGTTGGTGCCGGAGTAATCGAAAGAAGCCAGTTTCTGCAAATCGGTTGAAGCGTCCTTCGTGGTGGTCAATAAGTCACCACGAAGTTCGTTGATAAGCACATTCTGGTCGATGGCCTGCTGTACACCCTTCAATATACCATTGATGTAGAACATGGAGTCCACTTTATCATCAAGCGATGGATTGGTGATGTAGCGGTTGGATCCATCATCGAACATATCACTGCATGAGTTGAGTGTGATAGCAGCCATGAGTGCTGCAATAAAATATTTAATTTTTATCATTTTTTTATGCTTTGTGATTGTTGTACTATTATTAGAGGTTGATCTTCACGCCGACAGTGAAGGTGCGACCTTGTGATACGCAACCTGTGTCAATGCCCTGGTAAAGAACTGCATTGGATACAGACATCTCTGGATCTCCGCCAAGATACTTGCTGATGGTGAAGAGGTTGTTTGCCTCTGCCCATACCTGAAGTCCCTGGAGCCATGAAGAGTTGACTGGTATCTTGTAGTTGATGTTGAGGGAGCGGAGCTTCAAGTAGCTGCCATCCTCTATCCAGCGGTCGCTGAAGCGTGAGTTACCCATCTCGTCTCCATAAGAGATGCGAGGCATATTGGTTTCCTGGCCTTCTACTCTCCAACGGTCTGTCATGGCGCTGGTTTGGTTGTAGAAGTTATTGCCACTCTCGAGGATGCTGCGCTGATAGTTGTAGATATCATTGCCGATAGAGTAACCGAAGATGGCAGATAATGTCAGGTTGCCCCATGTAGCGTGAGCAAAGAAGTTACCATACAACTTAGGGTTTGGATTACCAATGATGGTCTTGTCGCTCTCATTGATGATGCCGTCGCCATTGAGATCTACGAAGTGCATGTCACCTGCCTTGAAATAGCTCTTGGCTCCGGTTTCATCTACCTGGTAGAGATAGCCGTCCTTGCCTGCTGCCTTTGCTTCTGCATCGGTAGAGAATACACCTGCTGTCTTGTAACCGTAGAATACGCCTGCACTGTGATTGACGAGTGTTGCGATGTTCTGGTTGCCGTAGATGCTGGATGTGTAGCCTACTGCTGCATTCTCCTGACCATTCAGGGCAAGGGTTGTGTTGTTAGGAAGCGACTTGATTACGTTCAGATAATGACCGATGCTTGCTCCTAATTCCAGAGTGAACTTGCGGCTGACGATAGGCTTGCCGTTGATGTGTACCTCTACACCCTTGTTGTCCAGACTACCCTCGTTGCTCCAGTAACTCTTCACACCTGCCACAGGAGTGGTGAAGTCCTTCAATGTAAGAAGGTTGGTGGTATGGTTGAAGAAGAAGGTGAAGTCCAAACCTAAACGGTTCTCCAGCCACTGGCTCTCGAAACCTGTATAGAAGCGGCGGGTCTTCTCGTAAGTGATGTTCTCGTTACCGATATTGTTGAGCTGTACGGCTGGAATATTGTTGTGCAGGAATTTCAACACTTCGAAGGATGTACGGGCAGCCTTGTTGTTGATGTTGTCATTTCCTGTCACTTCATAACCAGCGTTGAGGCGCAAGTAGTTGAAGTTCTTGTTCTTTGGAGCCCAGTTCTCATTGGTTACTACCCAACCAGCCTGAATGCTTGGGAAGAAGCCCCATGCCACATCACCGATTCGCAGACTTGTAGCCTTCTTACCGAAGGTACTGCTGCTCTCCATAGAGGCAGCTACCTGCAGGAAGTAGCGGTTGCGATAGTTGTAATCTGCCTGAGCATACCAGGTGAGTGAGGTGTTCTTGTAGTCGTTACCTGTGGCATCCTTGAAGTCCATGCTGTTGGATACGTTAGGCAACTTGTCATTACCGGCTGTACTATACTGTCCTGTCGGGTTGTTCATCTCATAGTTGTAGCTGAGGTATCTGAAACCACCCATTGCCTTGAGTGAGTGAGCACCGAAGAGGCGTGTGAAGTCCAGACGGGTATCACTCATCAGGGTTTCTTCCTTAGCGAAGATAGAAGCTGACTGCGTCTGAACTCTACCCAAACCTTCTACATAGTAGGTAGGAACACCGCCCTTTGGACGATAGTAACGCTGGGAGTTACGGTTCAGTGTATAGTTGATGTTCTCTCTCAATGTCCATCCACCCTTGAAGTCGAACTTAGGAGCCAGACGGATATGGAACATAGAGTTCTCCATACGGTTCTTGTTGTTGCCGCTACCATTTTCCAACAAGGCTGTTGGGTTTGCCAATGAGAGGTTCTGGTTCAGTGGAGTCAGAAAGTCATCTGCATCTGCCAATGTAGAGGTCAACTCGCGGGTTGTATTGTTGTAGAGGTATGGATTCAGGATAGGAGCCTTGATCAGCGCGAGGAGGGTAGGAGATGTAACGGTACCCTTGCTGAAATCGCTTGGTGCTCCATCGTCGAATACATCACGGCTCAACTTGACATAGTCGATGTCAAACTGGGTTGAGAAGAAATTCTTGATGATGCTCAGGTCACTGTTGAAGCGGATGTTCACACGGTTGAAACCATTCTTCTTCACGGTGCTCTGTCCGTCTGTATAGCCGAGTGAGAGGTTGTACATACCTACCTCATCACCACCCATCACGTTGATGCTGTAGTTCTGGCTCAATGCAGTTTCATATACTTCCTTGCTCCAGTCAGTATTATTATGGTATGTCTTATAATAATAGTTGTTTGGATCTGTGGTCAGGAAGTTGAGAGAACCCTTTTCCAAGAACTTGTCAATCTTAGGATAGGTACTGAGCATTTCGGTAGCGTAGCTCATATACTGGTCTGCATCCATCACATTTGGGAGGCGTGGCACCAAGTTGACACCCATACCGATGTTGGCATCGATACGTGTAGCGATGGTTCTACCGCGGCGGGTCTCCAGTACGATGACACCATTGGCGCCCTTGGCACCATAGATGGCAGTACCATTCTTCAATACGGTAACCTTCTCGATGTCGGCAGGATTGATGTTCAGCAACTGGTTGTTGAACATACCTGTCTGAAGTGAAGTGCCGTCATATTGCATGTCCATAGGCACACCATCCAACACGATGAGAGGCTGGGCGTTGGCATTCAGGGAGTTCAGACCACGGATAAACATGGCAGAACCGATGCCTGGAGCACCTGAGCGCTTCACGGTGCGTACATCAGCACCCAATTTCTCGCCGATGAGGTCTTCTATAGAAGTCTGTGTACTTACCTGTGCTTTCAGGCTTGCCTCGTTGCCCAACTTCGTACCGTTGGTGTACATCTCGTTGAACTTGTCGCTGAGCATCTTCGCCTGGATGTTGTTGACACCTGCGATAGATACCTGCTGGCTTGCATATTGTGAGGTAAACAGATAGAGCGAGGTGGTGAAGGTAGGCACCTTGATCGTGAAGGTACCGTCCTCGTTGGTCATGGCAGCATAGCGAGCATTTCCAAGTGCCTGGATCTGCACACCGCTAAGAGGCTTGCCGGTGGCAGCATCGTAGATGGTACCAGATACCTCTTTCATCGGATAGTTTGGCTGCTTTTTGTTTACCGTTTCCTTCGCTCTCTTTTCGGCGCTGTCGGTTGTCTCTTGGGCATTGATTTCAGCAGCTACTGCCATCAAGCCCATTATAGCCAATATTCTGAAATTTATCATTGTCTTCAATTGTTGAGTTCGTGTTATTAATAGGTGTATGAATTGAGATCCCAGAAGATTTCTGGCATTTCATCTTTATATTCTTCACCACTTTCTCCGTTCAATGCTTTCTGAGCCTGATAGTACTTCACGGCTTCCATAGGAACTAATGTGATGCCTGCGATGCGCAGTACTGCACTCTGGTTTTTGACTGCACGGTCTCCACTACGTATGTTGAATACTGGATATGCTGCAGGGTCTGTGAAGTTGCTCAGGTTGCGGTAGCAGAATGATGGATTGAATACACCCATGAATTTGCTCACAATCTTGGATTTCTCGTTCGTACCATAGTTGAATACTACTGATGCTTGGTTGGAAGAAACGTTGAAGTCTTTCTTCAATGGTACAGGAGAGAATCTGGTCAGTGTTCCACCCGCAGCATCGTTCTGGAACGAACGTACCTGGAGCTTCTGTGAGGTTACCTCTGCTTCTTCATTGGTGATGTTGGCAGGAATCATCGTCAGATATACGGCGTATGGAGTGTACCACATTTCTGGTATATAGAAGTAAACCTCTGGCACTGCACCCAGGTTGGATGTTACCTCATAATATTGGTTGGCGTGCATGGATCCTTCTACATTCTTGTTTCTGTTGTCGCTGCTTACTGCTACGTTCTGGTTGATGGATACTTTATCCACTGCTGCCTGGAAATTACCGTTCTGTGCTCTCAGGTGAATGATAGGACACCAGCTGTCCCAAGGTTTTACGCGGAGTGAATCTGTAATCCATGCGTTACCGTTGCTCATCACTTTCTTCTCTGCATTCACAAACAGATCCTTGGCATCATAGACCAAACGGCTGTTCTCACTGTTGTAGTTCAAGGTGTTGCAGATTACGTCGCCTGTTGTACTCTTGATGGAGTCGGTAGCTCCAGTAGGAATATCACCCTTCTGGAAAGCAGGGTTGATGGTGTGACTGTAAATCAGAGGTCTCAGGATAGATGTTGTAGTATATAATTCTGTCAGACTATCTGCATCTAAGGTTACGGCACCAGCCTGATTGTATTCCAATACGCCTGTCTTATCGTTGTTCTTTACGGTGAAAGGCTTGATGGATTTCGGATACTTATAGTAGGACTTCACCTTTTCATAAGCAGTTGCCCATGCCTTGTCTGTAGGAACAATCATGGTATAGGTACTGTCCTCTGTGGTCAGTTTGGAGTTCAGGTAGTTGAACATCTTGTTGCTCTCTACATATACGGTATCAAGATAGGTCATTGCTCCATCCTTGATAGGACCCTCGATACTGTTCTCCTTGTCGATTTCGCGCTTCATGGCACTCTTGTAGAGCTGGGCAAGACTGGTTGTGTTCTCATTGCGCAGGAACTCTTCATAGAAGTTAGGGCGGAAGTCCATGTAACTGCTCATCAGATGTATGATACCGTTCTTGCCTAACATGTTGGTGCTGTCGATTGCGATATTGCCCAATGTATAGCGTCCGTTGCCTTGGAATGCCATCACCTTCTTGTTGAGCAGGTGGACACGCTCATTGATCTCACCAGTAGCTCTATGGTAACCGCGGGCGATATGGTTGTTGAGGAATTCTGCCTTCAGCAAGCTGTCGCTCATGGCATTGTATTTCTCAAAGTCGAAAGCGTCGTTGCTTGGTGCCCATACGGTGTAGCTCTGGTTGGTGGACAAAGCCTTGTCGTAACCTACCTTTTCCATCAGTGCTGCAAAGTTGCTGAGCTTTGGGTTGTTGCTGATTTGCTCCCACAGTGTCTTGTCTGATGCACCGGAGCCGTCAGTAGTTACGTCATAATGGTCATCCCAGTCGGTGCAGCTCTGGAAACCCAAAGCTGCTACTGCTGTCATTATTATATATTTTACTTTCATATCTTTTGTATTTCTATGTTTGTTTTCTTGTTAGAATACATTCACCTGATTAGAATACATCCTCTGTCAGAGTAGGGTGGTTATACACGCTTGCTGGAACAATCTCGATGTAGTCAAGCTCAAACTCAGCTTCTGTATTCTCTGGCATGGCTGTCTTGCAGCGGAACCAGTTGTCCTCACCTTGTTTGAAGAACTGTTTGGTTACGACACGGCGAATATGTGGCTGACGGCTGATGTTCGTACGGGCTGTACCCTCAGCTCCCTTCTTGTAATTACTGAAGTAGTTAGGACCTCTCATCCATCCACGGTTATGCATAGACTTGTCGGTAGCTGCACCTAAGTCGCCATCCTTATCAGGGTCTGTCCAGCCGATGGTGGTTGACTCGATGCCCTCTCGCTGGTCGAGTGGTATATCGCAGGTTGTCATCGTAGAACGGTCTGAAGAGTGACCCAAAGAGAACTGTACCATGGTGCGTTTTCCGGTGATAACATAGCCGAAGCGCAATTCGTAGGTACCGTCTTTTGGAACTGGTGGCAGCTTGATGGCAAAGTCGTAGGCTCCTCTTACGAACAACTCGTCGCCCTGATAGTCCAACCAGCAATCCCAGTCTTTGATAAAACCGTTGTTACCAGTCTTTGCTTCGTCCTTGGTCAGATAATATACACGGGATGACTCACCGTTGTAGATAACCATGTTCTCAAAATAACCTTCTGGGATACGGATGGCACCAATCTTGCGGTCGTTGCGACCGTATCTTGAAGAAAGCTCCTGATATGAATAACCTCTAATCTGATTGGTCATACTTTCATCAAACAATGACATGAACTCGAAACGCATACGTTCGTTGAGTACATTGTTTGGTACTTTTTTCTCGTAGCGTAGAATGCCATTGATAGGATGAATCCAGCCATTGGAAGCCTGGCGGGAGAGTGCTGAACCGCCAGCTACTTGGATACCATCTTCTACAGGTGTATTTGCAGTTTTATATGCATCCTTAGAGTTGGCACCCGGTGTGCTGGTCAATGTAGGATTGTTCAATACACGGTTGATCCAGATTGAACTGACGGCACCGTTTTCCTTTACACCTGTCAGCTTGAACATGGTGTATGGCAATAAGGTACGTACATATTCATATACATCTGCATATTCCAACTCGTTGTATGAGTAAACCAACTTATCCATAGAAAGTGAATATTTCAGGATGTGGTAGCGGAGGAACATGTTCAATGTATTCCACTGATTGGTATAGTCGGTACCTGTACTGATCTTGATTTCTGGATGATCTTCCAAGTAGCTGTACCAGGAAGCGCAATCCTTGTACCACTCGTTAGCCTTGGCTGCCAACTCTTTCCAGTTGGTAATACCTTTATTCTGGAGTACCTTGTCGGTCTCTGCAAATACGGTGAATCCCACCTTGCAGGTTGTAGGATACTCTGCAAAAGGATATTTGGTTTCTGGATCGATGGTAAACCAGTTGATACCGTTGGTACGGATATGCTCCTTCAATACCTCATCCAGACCCGTCTGCTTCAAGGCATCGCACCAGATACTATAGATACCCATGTTCTCCATTTCGTCTATAATATAATTGGTAGAGCGGTAGAAGAGTTTGTCGATGGTATGAACCACACCGTTTTCCACCTCGTGGTCTTTGTTGATGATCTTGGTGGTTCCATCGATGGTGATGTCGTCACCCACACGCTTTGGTGAGTGAGTGTTACCGCCCATCATGGTGATGTCCGAACCTGCCAGCAAATCATTGCTCGTCTTCTTCAGACCCGTAAGGTGTGCCTCTACGATATCTTTGCAGAGTGAGTCACGTTTCTCGGACTTCCAAAGGCGATCTATCGTGTTTCCCTCACTTACATCACCTGTATAGAGTCCATTGTGATTTGCAGACTTTTTATCTTCCCACAATTCTTTGATATATTCTTTTACCGCCTCGTTGGTTGGAGCGAAGCAGGTATAGGTTCCGTATGCAGACAAGCGGTCTGACAAACCAGCATACTCTGTTATCTTTGCGAAATCCGAAAGAGTGGAATCGCTTCGCAAGTAGTCGGTGATGGTTTCACCGGTGAAAGTATAGAGGTTGCTTTCATCTATTTGCTCGGAGCATGAAGTGAAGGCGAGTGCACCGAATGCTACACCTGCTACCATGCCACCTATCTTATGAATGAACTTTGTCATAAAGCTATACTTAATTATGAATTTCTTGAATGTTATTCTTCTGTTCTCTCAGAACTTTGTGTCTCTACCCAAACAGGATTCTGGTGAATCAGCTTGTTGGTCTTGGTCTCACTGTTCAGGATAGGCCAGTAGAGATGTCCCTCGTTTTTAAACTTGTATAGGTTTGTACTATATTTGGTAGCGAGGATGTCCTTGAAATTGTTGCCCTTGTTGGCAAGACTTGGCAGATTACTGCCGTTAGGATCTATCTCGTAGAGTGTCTTGGTAGGATCTACACCCGTCATGTGGCGGTAACAGTAGCGCACCAGGTCAAACCAGCGCTTACCTTCATAGCAGAGCTCGCGTCCTCTTTCCTGGAGGCAAAGCAATTCCATCTTGTCTGCCTTGTTGTAGTTGTCTTGATAAACCAAGGTGTCCTTGAGTGCCGTCGTACTGATAGAACGCTGGTTCACAGCCTGGATCAGGGCAAATGGATTCTTCAGTTTGTTGGTTTCTGTACCTGCCAGCTGAATCTGAGCCTCTGCCTTCATCAGCATGACGTCTGTGATGCGGTAGATGATCCAGTTCTGGTCGAACTTGTCGAAGTCACGGAGTGGTTGGATATAGATACTACCTTTCTTTCGGGTTGGAATGTCGTAAATGGCATTTTCTTTGTTCATCATCTTCTTCACCTCATAAGAAGAGTAGTTGTCATCATTCACACCATAGCTGCTGTTGTAGAAGCGGTAGTCGTTTTCAGACTGGAAGTATGTTGCCGTAGAAGCACTCTTGGTTGCTGGAGATGGATTGTCGCCGATGGCACCACCCACTGTAGATGTACCTACCATCATACCGTAGCCAGACTCCTGCTTCTCCCACTTTAAGTAACTCTTGCACAGTAGGGTGTTTGAGTTCTTCTCTCCGTCAAACTGAAGTTCGAGGACGCTTTCAGAGGAGTTACCTCTTACGAAGTTATAGTAGTCAGCCCACAGACCTTTATATAAGTAGTACTGCTGTCTGCTGTTGCGGTAAACTGACTCCTGGCTGGTGCCCTTGATGTTAGCCTCGAAATAGTTTCTGTGGGAGTTGATGACCTTGTCAGCATGGTCAATACATGCCTGATAATACTCTTGGCTCTTGGCAGCATCTGTACCGCTCCAGAGAGAAGCTCTCCAGAGATATACGTCTGCGAGAATGGCATTGATGGCATCCTTGCTGAGGAAACCGGTTGTTCGCCAGTCGTCCTCTCCGAAGATACCGTAATTGTAGCAACCCTTCTCTGCTTCTTTCAGGTCTTCGATACAGAGCTGGAGGGTAGAATCTGGTGCCAGCTGGCCGTCCAACTTCATGTCGTCTGTATTTTCGTATGCCTTTGTCACGTAAGGAATATCACGGAAGGCACGAATCAGATAGAAGTGGCAGAGGGCACGCAAACCTAACATCTGGGCACGGGCTGTCTGGTAGTCACCCTCGGTGAACTCAGGGTCTTTCTCCATCACCGCTGGTGCATGAGCCAATACGATGTTACAGGTATTGATGACATTATAGAAACATGCCCATGAGTTGTAACCGCTACTTGGGTATAAATCTCCTTTGGAAATATCATCCAATGTGGTGTTTTTCAGTGAAGGATGTTTCTTCAACTCGTCTGAGCGGAAGTCACCCCACATAATCATTCTTTCTATGATTCCTCCATTAATCATGGCGGTGTAAGCGCCAGTTACCACCTGTGTGACATCATCTTTGGTCTGCCAGAAGTTCTCGCCGATGGTCTTGTCGGTAGGATAGATGGTCAGGAAGTCATTGCATGAGCTAAGCGACAGCATACCTAAGGCTGCTACGGCTAAACTCTTGACGATATTGTTTATTTTATTTTTCATTGTTAGTCTCTGTTTTTGTGTTGGATTAAATTCCGATTCTCATGCGGAGGGTGAACGATTTGCTTCGTGGTGTCTGTGAACTGTCTGAAGCAAAGTTCCAACCGTTGTTTGCATGCTCTGGGTCTGTACCGCTATATTTGCTCCAAACGAAGATGTTCTGACCGCTCAAGTCGAATCGCAAGGTGTTCAGACCTACGCTCTTGAGGAACTTCTTTGGAACATCGTAGCTCAGACTGACGTAGCTGAAACGCAGGAATGAGGCATCCTCCACGTAGCGGTCGCTACCGAGCCAGTTGTAACCATAGTTGTAGAGTGCGCGTGGAATTTCTGTCATGTCACCGTTCTTGCGCCAGCGCCAGTTCACAGCTGTACTCTGGTTGGTGGTGTCATACATCTTTTCTACTCCCATTCGTGCAAAGTTTACTACCTTGAAACCGGTACGGTAAACGAAGTTGGTACGCAATGACCAGTTGCCATAACGGAAGGTGAAACCGAAACCTCCTGAGAACTTAGGATTTGAGTTGCCTAAATAAACCATATCCAATGAATTGATGGTACCGTCGTGGTTGACATCTTCGTAAATCACATCACCACCGTCAAACTTGTAGGTCTCACCTCCATCCTTGGAGTTGTAGGTCATGCGCAAAGGCTTGCCGTCAGCACCTGTAATCACCTTGCCATCTCTGTTCAGGGCGATAGGAGCTGTCTTGCCAGATGGCAGGAAGCGGTTGTTGAGGTAATCCACGAGGTCGTTGTTGTCTCTGATCATGATCTTCTCGTTGCCCTCCATGACATAACCCTGGCGACGTAAGTTCTCCAGATAGTCATAGGAGTACTGATATACGCCCTTGTGGCGCAAACCGAAGATAGAACCTAAGGCATTACCCACCTGGATGCGCTTGAAGTACTTACCGCGGCTATCTGCAGACCAGTCCTCGTTGATACCATCGAGCACGGTCTGGTCCATCTCTGTGATCTTGTTGAAGTTCTGGGCTATGTTGAAGCTGGCATCCATAGAGAATTTACCTGCCTTGATGAACTTCTTGGCAGTAATGTTGAATTCCCAACCCTTGTTCTCCATAGAACCGATGTTCTTCCATGCCAAAGTGGTATAACCGGTCTGTGAAGAAATGGCAACACCTGGGTTCAGCAAGTCTTTCGTCTTCTTATAATAGTAGTTGAAGTCAGCCTCAATCATGTCGTCGAAGAGTCCTAAGTTGGCACCCATGTTCCATGAGGTGGTCTTCTCCCATTTCAGATCGCTGAGCTGCAGTCCATCTACACGGGTAGAAGGAAGCAGGGTATTGCCGTTACCATACTGGCTGCCGGCTGCATATTTCGCATACTGCAGATACTCGCTGCTTGGAGTTCTACCGTTCACACCCCATGATGGGCGGAATGCCAACATAGAGAGCACCTTGCGAGACCATTTCATCCAAGGCTCATCGCTGATATTCCAGCGGACAGACATACCAGGGAAGTAACCCCACTTGTTGTTGTCACCGAAACGGGTAGTACCGTCGGCACGTACTGTAAAGTCGGCATTGTAACGACCTTTGTAAGACAAGTGTGTAGAGAATACGCCTGCCATGCTACGCCACTCACCATTGCTGGTGGACATGTTGGAGATTTCGGCAGGAAGGGTAGGAGATTGTGCACCCAATGGCAACTTGCGCTCACTTACGTTCTGACCGTAGCTGGTACCGGAAGTCAACTCCCAACGGCCCAACATCATCCAGGCTATATCTTCATTCTTGAACTTAGGAGTGAAGATCAGCTGGTGGCGGGTCTGGAACTGGAATGAGTTGTAGTCATCCATTGTATAGAGGTTGTAGCTATTGTCTTTCCAACCGTTTGTGCTCAACGAACCTGGGCAATAGGTAGGGTTGCTCTTGGAGAAGATGTCCAGATAAACCTGACCCTCGTAGTCGAGACGGGTCTTGTGGTCGTCATTGCCTAAGAAATAGTAGTTGATACGGAAGTCTGGAGTGATACGGTAGGTACTCTCGTTGTTCCATGCCAAGTTGGCGATAGCCACAGGGTTACCGATATCACGTACAGACTTCAGCTGGAGAGAAGAAGTACCGCTGACGGATGAACCATATTCGTCCTTTTCTGCTGAAGGCAGCATGATGTAGTACTCGTTGGTATCGATGCCGTTACCATCCTCACGGTAGATACTCATGTTAGGAGCCATGGAGAGCGCCTTACCCAAAATGTTGGCATAGCTCTTCTGGTTCTTGGTATATGTCAATGGGAACTCGGTGGTGAACTTCAGTTTGTCACTCACGTAGTATTCCAGGTTCAAACGGGTAGAGAAACGGTTCAATACCTGCTTGATGATGGTACCGGTCTGATGGTCATAGTTGGCAGAGATACGGAATACAGCCTTTTCACCACCACCCGAGATGGTGAGACCATGGCTCTGGTTCCA
Organism: Prevotella sp. AM42-24; assembly: GCF_003461825.1. Classification (NCBI taxonomy): domain Bacteria; kingdom Pseudomonadati; phylum Bacteroidota; class Bacteroidia; order Bacteroidales; family Prevotellaceae; genus Prevotella; species Prevotella sp. AM42-24. The sequence goes on from NZ_QTXV01000006.1 coordinate 45,082, forward strand.
GCCGGTCTGGGTTACTGCCTTCACCCAGTCAGTATTGTCGTTCCAGTTGTTGTACTCAGCCCAACTCTTGTTGTAGTTCAACTCATTGATGTTGGTGGTAGCAGAAGGATTCTGTGTAGGGTTGTAGAGTTCCTCCTTCATCAGCATGGTATATTCATCACCCGAGAGGAGGTTGTAACCCTTAGGCTGCCAGTTGCCTTGAAGTGAGAAGTTGTAGTCGATACGGATCTTACCGCGTTTACCGCGCTTGGTCTTGATACTGATGACACCATTGGCACCACGGGCACCCCAGATAGCGGTAGCAGCGGCATCCTTCATGATGTCGATGCTCTCGATATCGTTCACGTTGATGGAAAGCAAAGAACTGTAGGTCTCCTCTGTTGCGGTTGACCAGTCTGTATCCTTGGCATCTGGCACGTCCATGATGTTACCGTTGACAACGATCAGAGGTTCTGAAGAACCGTTGATGGTGGTTACACCACGCATACGCATGGTAGTACCGGCACCGAGGTTACCGGAGTTGGCTACGATGTCGAGACCGGCAATCTGACCCTGCAATGCCTCATCGGCACTGGTGAAGGCAAGACCATCCACGATATCCATGTTCATGGTCTGGGTAGCAACAGATACCTCGTCCTTTGGGATGCTCAAACCATCACCGCGGAAACGCTGCTTGGCGGTTACGGTGACTGTTCCCAACTCGTTGGCGTCCTTGAGCTGTACCTGGAAATTGGTCTGCGAACCGATGACCTGTGAAAAGGTCTTGTATCCTACGTAGCTGACAACTAACTTATTCTTCGGGTTCTTGATAGCTAACTGGAAGTTACCATTCACGTCGGTAATCGTAGCGTTCACGTTACGGTTGTTGGCATCTTTCTCTATCACATTACAGCCGATGACAGGACCGAACTCATCAGATACGGTACCTGAGATACGGTGGTCTTGAGCAGAGATTGTCATAGCGCTGCATAAGGCACCTACGGTTATGTATGTTCTTATATTGTTCATTGTGTTATAAGCTTGGTTGTGAAATTATTTGTAGAACTTGATTCCATGCTTCTGTGCATAGTATAGGTTCTTGAGATTCTTCAGGCGTGCCTGGTTGGCTTCAGGGGTATTGCTGGCGAAACCGTCGTCGTAACGTTTGCTCCTGCTGAAGCAGAGAGGCTTTGAAATCTCATGGATGGCTGTGAATGAGGATGTTTCTATAGCACCACTCTTGAAGATGTAGTCACGAGCCATGAAGTTGACCAACTTGTCGCCATTTGCATTGATGATGACTGGGTCACCACCGCCTTCGTCAGTTACATTCAACTTGCCGCTGCCGCCCTTGACTTTGAGTCGTTTGTAGGCAGAACCGATGGTGCAGGAGGTCATGTATGATCTGTTGCCGTTTTCTACTTCCTGTGCATCTCCGTAGTCGATGGTGTTGTCGGCATAGAGTGCGAAGTCCTGGAAGTGATAACGGATGAAGTTTCGGATAGCTTCAGCCATCTTCAGTGCCTTAGCCTTGGCATTCTCGTCATTTGCTGAAGCATTGTCCATCACTTCCTGTACCTGCTCCCAGGTTGGGAGACCTTTTTTGAATGCCAGTTCCATGGCGTCATTGTCTGGTGCATACAGCGTGTAGTTGTATGTGTTGTAGAAGTTGACGTTCTGGTCGAGACAGTCGTACTTCTTGTTTTCTGTTGTGTTGTTGGCAAAGACATCGCTGAATACGGTAAACTGCTTCTGTTCGTCTTTATCCATACCGATGCTGGTCAGCAGATTGCTCAGATTGGCTGGTGTACACAGATCCAGGAACTTAGAGAACTGGCTGTTGTCGTTGAGACAGCCATATACACTGGTCTGTGGAGCCTGGATAAGGTGGTCGATGACAAATGCCTTACCATTGCTGTAGCTGGTAGCTTCCTTGATTTCTGAAACTGGATAGCTGTAGCTGCTGCCTGCAATACCATTGATCTGTCCACCGCTTACTACGTTTCCGCCGATGTGACCTCCGTGGATGGCAATCTCACCGCCATGCTTGGTCTTGTAGTATTTATTGGTTACACCTATGTTGTCCTTGGAAACGGACTGTGAAAGTGATACGGTATGATAGTTCAGAATGTCAATCAGGCGGTCGGTAACAGCGCCCAACTGAACGATTGTAGAGTCAGAACTGATAGAACCTGTAGCCGGATTGTATTTGAACGCAGATACGGAGATATTCTTGTCCTTATGCACATCTTTATAATAGAAGTGGAGTACGCGAGGACCATCCTTGTAGTTCTTGCCTAATGATACTGGATCTACATAATACATGTCGAAAGCAGTATTGTTTGGCAGGAACATCGCATAGTTGGCTGAGCTGGCACGCAGGTAGGCATAGTAGTTTACATTCAGCATGTCCTTGTCCTGGATAGCCCAGTTGATCACACCTAAGTCTCTTGCCTTGCGGAGCAATGCCGGTGTAGATACGATATTATATGAAATAGGTGGAATCACTCGGTTGAGCATGTAGATGGCACCATTGTTGGCGATACGTACATCGTAGGCATTCTCTTTCTTGATGACATCTTTCAAGGTGAGTCCGATTGGGTCACTCGCCTCGTCCATGATGGTACCGAACTTGCTTGGTACTGACTGTACGAAGGATGCGTTCATCATATTGTTGACGAATGAACGGATGATGTTGGCAGGAATACTGTCTAAGTTCTCGCCGAAATTCTCCTTGGTGAGAGGCTTCTTGGCATAAAGTCCAAGAATGTTGTAACCACCATTGGATGGATTGAGGAAATAGTCTTCTACTGCTTTATCATCTGGAACGAACATCGCACCCATATCGGCGAGCATCGTGCCGTATGTGCTGTAATACTGGTTCCATCCCGGGTCGAAGTTGAGAAGCATATCCTGTGCCAATGCCACCTGCTTTGGATCTCTCTGAAGAGCAACTGCTCCCTGAGAACGCTCGCTGAAATAGCGCCACTGGAAAATGGAGTCAATCATTGGCTTGCCATTGAGGAGGGCATTGTCATTATAGTTTAATGTGGTCTGGGCATCATAGTATGGAGCACAGAAACGGTCGAGCATGCGGCTGAACCACTTGCTGTCCTTACTCTCTCTGATCACCTGTGCCATGTTGCCCGGAGGTACGATGACACCGTCAGTCTGGTTTACATAACCGTTCTGACAGGTTACGTCCTTAGCTATAATCTTGTTCTTGAAGATAAAGGTACCACCCGACTCGTATGGTCTTCCTGTGATGGCAGCAAAGTCTTCGCTGTTGATACCATTGTTGAGCATCTGCTCCTGGGTAAAGTGAACCATCATAGGACGGGTGTTGTCCATTACTACGTCGATTCCACCTTTTATATAAGGAGTCCAATAAGAGTTGTTGGCTGGCAACTCAGAAGCCCATACATGATAGATGGTGTCGGTAGCGTTGGCAGAGGTCTGGTGTTTCATGGCAATGCCTCGGGTAACAGAACTGTTGGAACTTTCCACATTGGAAAGCATTTCCGTCAGGATGGCATTGTCAAGGATAGAAGTGTAGAACAGTTGTTTCTTCATGGACTCTGTCAAGTCTTCATACGACTTGGCATTCCATTTGTTGCTCTTGAAGAACTCGTTGAATGCAGAGTCGTTAGCTGCAAACACAGTCTTTGAACCTGTTTTTGACATGACCTCCTTGTATCCAAGGTCATCAATCAGGCGAAGATAGGTTTTGAATGTACCATGAAGACTACTGGCTTCACTTGGATTTTCCAGCTCTTCATAGATACTCTTACCCAAATTCGTCGGGATGTTGCCCTTGTCGTCGAGGTCGTAAGAGTCAGTACATGCATAGAAGCCTGAGATGGCTAAAGTAGCGCATATACCGAGCATCGCATGACGCGATTGATTGATAAAGCGGTTGCTCATATTTTTGTTATTTTGTTGTTTAGAAGTTTCGATGTATCTGATAATTAGATTTCTCCTTTAACAGTTATTTGCTTTGTTAAATGAAATTTTGCCTGCAAATAAAGCCCGCAAATCGAGCTTATGCAGGCAGAAAATACCACTCTTTACCGGATTTGGGTATAGGCTCAGTTTCATTTTGATTGAATCAAATTTTGTTGTTAGGATACTTTCGTTAGTTATTTTGGGCGCAAAGATAACAATACTTTAAATAAATAATGCTATTTTTGTTGAAAAATATCTCTGCGTTAACTAAGATTAACTAAGTGCTTGTGCGCCTATCGGATTTTTTTTGCTAAACTTATGGAGCGATAAGTGTTGAATTTACGCTATTATATAATGTGTGCTATTGTTTTTTTGTATTTTACACACCTATTTAGGTTAAATAATCTAAAAAACAATAACTTTTCTTGCTTAAAAACTTGTATGTTACGGTTAAATTACTAATTTTGCAACCAGATAAAACTTTAATTAAATGAAGCTAATAACTTCATCAACCTATTAAACCAAAAAATAACGCATGGACAAACGTTTACTTTATTCAGCAGTTTTGGTTGCTTCATTAAGCACCAATTATGCACAAGCTCAGGTGAATGATCCTGTTCTTCCAAATCCAGTTCAGTTGAAACTGGATGGTACTGATACTGTAGCTATCAAGAATATCTTGGCAGACCAGTGGCTTACCAATGGTAATGCTTATGGCACCCAGACAAGTTTGGGCACATCAGGTCTTGGCTTTGTTATCGTTCCTAATAAGGGCGATGATGGTCAGCCTAATGGTACCTATTCTTTCTGTAATGATAAATCTGGTAAGTTTGGTGACTTTTCTAACAAGATATTCCTTAACTCATTTGATGAAAATGGTGGTAACTCTTATGTTGATTACAATAATCAAGGTATAGAGAAAACCTATTGGAAAGTTACACCTAATGGTACGACATTCAGATTCCAGTCTAACGAGCAGCCTGATACTTATGCCGGTTATAATCCTAATGATACTGGATTAGATGGTAAAGGTGAGACTCCAGTAGATGGTCTGTTCCGCCCTGCTTTGAAAGCTGATGCCAGTTATGGTCTTGAGTGGGCTGCTTATCCTTATACTTATTTCTATCGCTTAGAGAAGTTGAAGGATCAGATTAATTCTGCTCATGATGAAGGATTAGATGTATCTGCAGTAGAAGCTATTTACAATAATCCTAATGCAGAATATTGGCAGCTGAAGGAAGCTTCTCGCATGATTACTGATGCAAGAAGAAATAAGGCAATGGCTGAAGCTACGGCTGAATCTCCTGTAGGTATTACAGAATATGTTCCAGACGCCAATTGCGATGCTTTGACTGGTTGGACTCATGATTGTATATATGATAAAGACGGTAATGTCGAATCTGGCGGTCATGGTACCAATTGGCAGACACATTCTTCTGTATATACAGCACCTGATGGCTATCAGACAGAGAAATTTATTGAGCGCTGGGTGGATGGAAATTCAGACCCTGTAACAAATACCAAAGTAGATGGTGCTGGTCGTCTCAGTGACGGTGTTCTCTCTCAGACTTTGCACAACCTGCCTGCGGGTGGTTATAAGGTGACCTGCTATGCGATGGCAACCCAGCAGTCTAAGGGTAATGACTATAAGGTAGAGGGTGTTTCTGTATTCGCAGATACCAAGAGTACTCCTAACTCTCAGACAGTAGCTACTTTGGCTGGTGTTCCTCAGAAGTATGAATTCCTCCTGGATATCAAGGAAGGTGAGGATTTGACTATCGGCTTCAAGCTGGATAAATGTACTGCTAACTGGGTATTCGTAGATAATTTCCAGATTGAGTATTGTGGTCCAAGCTTCAAGGCAATGAACTTGGCAGATGTGCAGAAAGCTGCTGCAGAACTCGAGGCTCAGATGGGTGGTATGGAAGTATGCCCTACTTATACCGATAAGGCAAGCGAACTTATTGCTGCTGTAGGTGAGATGACAACTGATACTGATGAAGCTGAAATCAATGCAATGAAGCAGCAACTTGCTGATATCGCTGCTAAGATTGACAAGAGCTCTGCATTGTATGCTGAATTGACAGAGTTGGATGCAACTATTGGAGATTTCTTATCAGAAGGACCTGCAGGAACTGAAGTTGATGAATTAGAGGATTTATATAATGATTGTGGATATGAAGTTAATGAGAGTGTATCAGACTTGCTGTCCTCTTTCTCTCTTAATAATGAGCAGTTGACACAGTATATGGCAGACTTGAAGGTCAAGTTAGAGGCTGCTCAGAATGCAAGTATCAAGCCAGGTGATGATATCACAAGAAAGATCGTGAACCCATCATTCGATACAGGTACAAGTGAGGGCTGGACAGGTAATGTGACAGTTAGTAAGGACTATAAGAACTGTGAGGCTTACGAAAAAACATTTGATTTGTATCAGGATATTACAAATATTCCTGATGGCGTTTATGAATTGTCAGTACTTGCTTTCCAGCGTGTAGGAACGAATGAAGTAGCTTCTGCTGCTCATGACAATGGAACAGAGAATATCACTGCGTTCATCTATGCAAATGACTTGGAAACTCCATTTACCTCTCCTTATACATACGGTATGAAGGAACCTTCTGGTGGTAACCCTGCTGACTATAAATATAATCTGAATGGAGAAGATGTTTATATCCCTAACTCTATGCAGGGTATGGCTGCTGCCATTGCAGAAAATCCTAAGGCTTATACCGTAACAGTTCCGATGTTGGTAGAGGGTGGTACGCTTCGTATCGGTGTACGTGCGAAGACGCGTCCTTCTAACACGCATGACTGGGCTATCTGGGATAACTTCAGATTGAAGTATATTGGTAGCAAGGGTGATGCTTTAGGTGCGGTAACTACACCATTGATTGCTAAGGCTGATGGTTTGCTTGCTTCTAATATGAATGCTGACGTACGCGCTCAGTTGGAGGCTGCTAAGACTGCTCTTGAAACAGAAGCAACAGTTCCTGGTATTCATACATTGAGTGCTGCCATTGAGGCTGCTAATACCTCTATTGAGGCTTATAAGCCACTTCAGACTGCTATTGAGAATGCTCAGACCCGTTATGATGAAAATGAAGCTTCTTCTACTACCTCTGACGTAGCTAAAGGCTTGTATAATGCAGCTAAGACTACTGCTGAGAATATTTATAATAATGGTACAGCTGCTGATGCTGAGATACCAGCTGCTATCAAGGCTTTGAATGAAGGTGTAACTAAGTACGTCATCCATGATGTCATTGCTGATGCTTCAGAAGCAAAACCTGCAGATATCACCAAGGTTATCGCCAACAGTGATTTCGCAACCATGAGTAGTACTGGTTGGGATGTGAAAGATGGAACAATGGGATTCCAGGCTAATAATAGTGTTGAGGCTGGTGAGTTCTTCAACTGTACATTCAACTTGCAGCAGACATTGGTAGGTCTTCCTGCTGGTATGTATCGCTTGACAACTCAGGCTTTCTATCGTAATGGTAAGGCTGCTGAAGACGGTAGCGATGAGTTGAAGTATGATGTAAACGAGAATGCATTTATCTACTTCTCTGATAAGGAAATCCCAACAGAAGAAGGGAAGAAGGTAGCTACTGAACTCCCTGAGAACAAGCAGGCTATCAAGACCATTACTGCACATAAGATTGCTGAAGACAAATGGAATGACGTAGGCTTGAGTGATAATGGAGGTCTGAAAAAAATGAAGAAGGATGGAATGTACATTCCTGACAACATGATTACTGCTCAGGCATTCTTCAGATCTGAAGCTGGCAGTGCATACGATTCTGAGCCATTGAATTTCAACTATGATGGCAATAGCGATTTCCGTATCGGTTTGATCAAGAATGTAACGGTAACCAATGACTGGACAATCGTTAAGAACTTCAAGTTATATTATCTCGGTGTTGATCCTACAGGTATCAGCGAGATCGTTACAGATGCAAATGCTGTGGCAACTAAGATCTACAATGCAAGCGGTATGCAGATTGGCAAGCTTCAGAAGGGTATCAATATCATTGAGACCGTGATGAAGGATGGTTCTAAGAAGGTGAAGAAGGTAGTCGTTAAGTAATTGCGACTGGTTTTTGAACTAACATAACTTGAAAGGCAGACGGAACGCAGAGAGTGAAAACCTTCTGTTTTCTGTCTGCCTTTTTCCTTTTCTTTATTCAACTTATTTTTTTTACATCAACTCTATCTCTGTATCATTCATGAACTTAAGTAAACCTATACTCTTTTGTTCTTCTCTCTGTATGTCTTTGGCAGCTACAGCGCAGGTAACGATGACCATCGATGCCCAAAAACGTGCGGCTGCTATCAGCGAACACCAATACGGACTGTTCTTTGAGGAAATCAATCATGCGGGAGATGGTGGCTTATATGCGGAACTCATCAGAAACCGATCTTTTGAGGATCATAATACAACCCCTGAATACTGGTCGGCTATCCAGCAAAACGGACAGAACGTGAAACTCTCCCTGAATAAAAAGCAGGTGATGAACAAGGCACAGCAAACCTGTCTGCAGCTGACGGTTTCCGGCGCAAGTGCAACCCATAAAGCTGGAGTCTGTAATACGGGCTTCTGGGGAATGCACTTTGTGACAGATTCTACCTATACGCTCCGTGTATGGGTAAAAGCTTCAACAGATTTTAATGGAAAAATATACGGACAACTCCAGCAGAATGATGGAACTGCAGTTTCAGAGGAAGTGCAGTTGGAAGGCTCTTTGAAGTCTAATTCCTGGACTCTGTTGACTGCCCGAATCAAGGCAAATGCTTCTTGTGAGAAAGGTCGTTTCGCATTGCTTACCTCTAATAATGGAAGCATGCTGATCGATGTAGTCTCACTCATGCCTTATACCTGGAAAGGTCGCAAGAATGGTTTGCGCCCTGACCTTGCCCAACTTCTTGATGATACCAAGCCTACCTTCCTCCGTTTCCCTGGCGGTTGTTACGTGGAAGGACAGGATGCACTGGAAAATTCCTTCCAGTGGAAGAGTACGCTCGGTCCGATAGAGGAACGTCCGGGACATTGGAACCGTAACTGGCGTTACCGCTCTTCTGATGGCTTGGGTTATGATGAATACCTGCAGATGTGTGAAGATTTGAATGCTGCTCCCATGTTTGTGGTCAATGTAGGTCTGGGACATGGCTTTACCGTTCCTTTTGAACAGGTGGATACCCTGGTGCAGAACACCTTGGATGCCATCGAATATGCCAATGGGGATGAGACTACCGAATGGGGCCGTCGCCGTATCGCCAATGGTCATGAGAAGCCTTACGGACTTAAGTTTATAGAGGTAGGCAATGAGAATGGCCAGCCTGAGGCTCGTGAGGAATACAGTCGCCGCTATGCTAAATTCTATGAAGCCATCCATGCCAAATATCCGGAGATAGTTATCATCGGTAATGTGGAGGCATGGGGTACTGACAATCCTGCATGGGTCTTGGATTCTCCGGTTGATCTCGTGGATGAGCATTACTATCGCTCCTACCAGTGGATGAGAAACAATTATCATAAGTACGACCGTTACAACCGTAGCATTGGTGTGTATAATGGTGAATATGCTGCCAATTCCGGTTCTTATGGCAAGTATGGCAACTTGAACAGCGCCTTGGGAGAGGCCATCTACATGTTGGGTATGGAGAAAAACTCCGATGTCTGCAAGTTGGCAAGCTTTGCACCAATCTTTACCCACGAGGAAGACCCGCTGTGGGCATACGATATGATCCACTTCAATGCTGCAAAGAATTTCTGTACACCTTCTTATTATGTGCAGAAACTTCTGGGCAACAACTTGGGCAAGCAGAATCTGCTATGGACTGAAACGGGTAATTCTTCTTCTTCAGTTCCAGACTGTCAGGTGGGAGTAGGCTCCTGGAATACTCAGGTCTCTTATGATGATGTGGAGGTCAAGGGAAATGACGGAAGTACAATATGGAAGGATGATTTCTCTTCTTCACAGAATACCTGGAATGCAGGAACCGGTTTATGGAGTGTCCGTGATGGAGAATTGAAGCAGACCGCTTCTTCTACCAACTGTACTTATGTTAATACGCAAAAGATTTCTGCTCAGAAATATACCTACAAGCTTCGTGCAAAGAAAAACGGCGGTGGAGAAGGCTTCCTCGTTATTTTCAATTATCAGGATGCCAATAACTACTGCTGGTGGAATCTCGGGGGCTGGAATAATACGTCTCATGGAGTAGAAATGTGTGTGAATGGTTCGAAATCTACACTTGCCACTGCTTCCTGTTCTATCAAGAACGACCGCTGGTATGATATCGAGATCGAGGTGGATGGAAATGCCGTTACCTGCAAGTTGGATGGTACGGTGGTCCATCAGTTAACTATACCTGCTGAACAGCAGATTTATCAGTCTGCACAGTTGGATGAGGAGAATGGTATCCTCTATCTGAAAGTGGTAAATCCTAATCAGGCGGCAACCACGCTCCAGCTGAATCTCAAGAATATGAAGGCTGATGGGGGTACTGTGGTGCGACTGACCTCTGCCAGTGGTACAGATGAGAATACAATGGACGAACCTTTCAATGTGGTTCCTACAGAAGAAGTCAGTCTGTCTGATGTCAAGTCCTTGGAGATTCCGGCTTTCTCCCTCAACGTATTCAAGTTGAAAGTGAGTGAGGTGGCTGATGAGGTGAAGGACGATGTCTTGGCAGAGGATGCAGATAAGTATGGTTATCTCTATGCCCACATGCATGGTTCTCAGGAAATAACCTCTTTCGCCCTGAGCCGCTATGGCAATAGTTACCGTGATCTCTTCAATGGTGGTGAGGTCTTCGATACCAAGAAGTTTACGCAGACGGGAGGTATGCGTGATGCGTATGTGATGCGTACGGAAAGTGGCAAGTACATGTTGGCTGGTACTGATATGACTTCCCGATTGGGGTGGAACAGTAACCATATCATGGTTCTGATGCTCAGCAACGACCTCGTTCATTGGGACAAGAGCATTAGCATCGATCTCGAGAGTGAGGAAAATATGAAGGCTCTTGGTCTGACTGATGTAAAGGATATGACTGCAGCCTGGGCACCGCAGGTAATCTATGATCCTGTGACCCGGAAGTATGTGGTTTATTATTCTGTTGGCTTCCCTGACCGTCATCGTATCTATTACTCTTTGGTCAATGAGGATCTGACTGAGATTTCTGCACCTAAGCTTTATTTCGATCCGGGCTATGACATCATTGATGCCGATATCGTATATAATAAGGTGGATGGCGAATATGTCATGATCTACAAGACGGAGAGTGGGGAGCATCATCTCAAACAGGCAAGAGCAAAATTCCTGGTGCCTACAGACCAGACTACGGGTACCTGCCAGTGGCAGCTGGATCCAAACTTTGATGTCTATGAGCCTAATAAGTCTATCGAAGCGCCAAGTTTGTTCAGACCGATCAACAGCCGTACCTGGAAGTTGGCTTATGTGAACTATAGTGGTGGTGGTTATCGTATGTTGGATCTGGATGAGCATTGTCAGAATCCTACCGGAATGACCAATATCAAGGGCAGTGTAAACCCTCAGCATGGTTCGTTCCTGAAGTTGACTGAGCGAGAATATACCCATCTCGAAACATGGGAAAAGGTGGTCAATGCACTGGATGAGGCAAAGAAGTTGCAGGCTGTTCGCCCGATTGATATGCTGGCAGAAGCCATCGCCTTGGGAGAACAGGCTTTGAACGAATCGGGTACTTTCGATGAAGAATACGAGGCAATGCAAAAGGCTTATATTGCCTTACAGAAAGCTTTGGCGGGTTATGATGAATATCTCCGCCAGTTGGCAGCAGAGGGTAAACTGTCTGATATGACCTTCCTGCTCCAGAATCCAGACTTCTCTCAGGGAGGCCAAGGCTGGAGTGGAACTGGCTTTACGGCTGCTGCCCAGGGCGTAGCTGAGCATTATTACAAGACATTCGATTTCTATCAGCAACTCTCCGGTCTGCCAAATGGCCGTTATCGTGTAGAGGTGCAGAGTTTCTACCGTGCAGGCGGTAAGGAGGATGCTTCGGCTGCTCATAAGAATGGTTCAGAGACCATCAATGCCCTTTTCTATGCCAACAATGAGGAGAAGTCGGTATGCTCTCTTTATGATGCGGATATCTATACCGTTTCTCCTTATACCTATCCAGACAATGTGACAGAGGCGAATGCGGCATTCAATACCCATGACCTCTATCATAATACATTGGAATGTGTGGTAACGGATGGTACTTTGAAATTAGGCATCAGGAGCAATCAGATGTTCAACTATGACTGGTGCTGTTTCGACAACTTCAAACTGACCTACCTGGATGCTGAGACGGGTATCCAAGGAGTTCTGGGTGATAAGAAGGAAGGAAATTCTTCCCCTATCTACAGACTTGATGGTGTCAAGCTTGGCAAGAAACCTACTCAGGGTATCTATATCCAGGATGGTAAGAAACATCTGAACAAGTAATATGCAAAGTATCTTTAACAAACCGACTAAATAATAAAAATGAGAAAGATATATCAAAAAGCAATCATCATGTTGAGCGTAGCCTGTATGGGCTACGCTACACCTGCTTTTGCAGCAGATGCAGTCGTGAAGACCAACAAGGTCTGGTTGAGCGGTGCTACTCATATCTATGGTCGTATGACCGTAAGTGGCATTACATCAAGCAACATCAAGGAAAAGGGCTTCTGCTATTCTTCTGTCAATCAGATGCCAACGGTGGAGGATGGAACAAGCAAGATCTATCTGTCTAATCAGGGAGAAATCTACAAGATCTCTCAGTTGGAGCCTGCTACGGTATATTACATCCGTGCCTACGTCAAGCAGACCAGTGGCGATGTAGTCTATGGTGATCCTGTGAAAGCAATTACTCGTCCGAAGGGTGGTGTTACTTATAACATCAATGACGGTTTCCCTTCTGATGCGCTGAATCGTGTTCAGTCTGCTGCCAAGGATGCTATTGATTTATGGAATGAATATACGGGTATTCATGGACTTCATATCACCATTAATTATGGTGCTCAAACGCCTACTGCAGACTGTAGTTATGGCGGTTGGATGCGAGTAGGACCGAATGCTTCCTATCAGAAGACGGGTACTTTGCTCCATGAGATGCTGCATGCCATCGGCGTGGGAACCCATGCTACCTGGCAGAATTCTTTCCTCCGTTCCAATACTACCAGCGGTTATTGGTTGGGTGTGCGTGCTACCCGTGCCTTGCGCTTCTTGGACAATAGTACGACGGTCCGCTTGAATGGCGATGGTACTCACATGTGGCCATACGGTGTGAATGGAGCGCATGAGGATAATGGTACTCAGATTCTTTATGTAGGAAACTCGCTCTTGGCTGAGGCTTTGGGAGAAGATGGACTGGCACCAACAAATGGTCAGTTTGCTACTCCTGCCTATGTCTTCGAACAGGATGACCAGCAGAAGTATTATCTCAAAAATGAGGGATATGGTCTGGGTTCGAAGTTCTTGCGCGTTGATAAGAGTGGTAACTTACAGTGGATGGCGATGAGTGATGAGGATGCTACGACCAATGACAGTGTGGCATGGAACATTACTTTCGACCCTGCTACCTGCTACTATTCCCTGAAGAATGTGGCAACAGGCAAGTATCTTTCATACAATTCTACCGGTACCAATGGTATCAAGACCAAGGAAGTGACAGAACTGACAAATCGTGAACGTTTCCATTTCCTGCCTTCCTCTGTAGAAGTGGAAAAGGTGGGTGGCGAGATGCGCACGGGTTATTGGATAGCTCATGTGCAGAATAATTCTGCTTATTGTCTGACTGCTCAGAAAACGAATGCCACAACTTCTGCTAATTTGAAATTCTCTCAGGAGGCAGGTGACCAGCGTTGGTTGATTCTTACTGCTGATGAGGCGAAGGAGTTGTCACAGAATTACAGAAATGGTGTTGCCGATGAACTGAATGCCCAGATTGAGAAAGTAGAAGCCTTGTTGGCTGTTCCTCATCAGGAAACCGTGGAAGGTGCGGATGCTACTTTCGAAGGTGTGTTAGCAGAAATGAAAGAGTTAGCTCAAACAGGATTGGCAGACGAACTGGAGCAAGCAAAGACAGACCTTCTGAAAGCAGTGAAAACATTCTTGGGTGGTGTACAGGCAACAGAAGCTGACAAGCCTTTTGATATTTCCTTCTTGATTCAGAATGCAGGAATGGATGCACTTGAAGGATGGACGGTTTCTCCAGAACCTACCCTCAATTATTCCTGTGCTGAATATTACCAGAAGTCCGTGGATATCAGTCAGAAATTGAAATCTATGCCTAAGGGTGTGTATGAGATGAAGGTTCAGGCTTTCCAGCGTCCAGGAACCACTACTCAAGTGAATACTGATTATGCTGCAGGAACTGACAAGGTGGCTACCTATATATATATGGGAACTGAAAAAAACAAGCAGAACATCTGTAACATCATGGCGGATGCCCAGACCCATAAGTTGAATATAGGTAAAGAAGCTGCTGCGGGAACGAAGTATGTGCCTAATGATATGCAGTCTGCTCATGCTTATTTCGAGAAGGGGCTTTATGAGAATACGTTGAAATATACAACCAAGTATAAATTGACGATTACCATTGGTTTGAAGGGAGATAATGTCCTGTCAAATTATTGGGCCATCTTTGATAATTTCCGCCTCTACTATTATGGTGTAAAAGAACCTGTCGCTTCTGGTATTCAGGAGATCAAGATGGAGAATCCTGCTGCTAAGCAAGGGGTCTATACCTTGGGTGGTCAGAAAGTGAAAGAACAGGCTGAAGATTTGCAGGACTTACCTCAAGGCATCTATATCATCAATGGAAAGAAGAAGGTAGTAAAGTAGAAAATAACAAGAACTAATTTTTAAATAAGAATAAACTTAAACCATGCAGAAAAGAAAACTGTTTTTAACCTGTTTGTTGGCGGCATCCCTGTCGGTGTTCGCCGACAACACGAGTCAGACGGTGAAAGAGGTAACGGGCTCGGTTACCCTGGACGGAGAGGTAGATTATCATATCTCTTCGACCACGCCTTTCGCCACAACCGGTAGTATCAACATCACCAATACGGATCATGCGACCGTCATCTTTGATAATTTGTTGCCAAGCAAGGCTGTAAAATTCCTGAGCAACGTGATGATCAATGGTGAAGCAGCGAGGAATGGCTCCAACTGCCAGGTGCGTATCTATAATGCCGGTGCTATGATTTTGCCTTATTCCGGAAATCAACCTTTGACTGTATTTGCAGAGGCTGATTTTGGTGGAGAGTCTTCTAATAATTTTGTTGTCAATACTAAGTATAACTTGACATCAAGTAATAAAACTTTTAATAATCATATCAGAAGTTTTATCCTAAAACGTGGATACATGGTCTGTTTAGGTACCAAGGGAGATGGTACAGGCTATAGCCGTGTGTTCATCGCCGATAAAGCGGATAAGAAAATCAACTTGGCAAGTGTTTCCAAACCACTCAACGACAGAGTTTCTTACATCCGCATCAGTAAGTGGAATGATGTCCACAAGCGTGGATGGGCTGGATTCTGGAACAATGATGTGCAGGAAAAATTCAAAACGGGATGGGCTTACAACTGGGATGCCAGTATTCATGATGATTGGGTAGATCGTGAGTATGTGACCCAGCACCACCATGAGGGATGGCCGGGTATTGAAGATGTGGGTAATAACTCGGGTAGTGCCAATATCTTGAGTAACAACGAACCGGATAATAAGAATGATATAAAGGAACAGTTTATTGATGTCCATGGTGTATTGGCCAACTGGCCTCAGATGATGGCTACCGGTCGCCGCTTGGGTTCTCCTGCCGTAGCTTTTGATTATAATTGGCTTTATGAATTTATCGACTCTGTGGATGCCCGTGGCTGGCGCTGTGACTTTATTGCCGTTCATGCTTATTGGTATAAAGATCAGCCAGGCTGGAAGAGTCAGTTGGAAAGTATCAGTAAGCGATGTGGCGGTCGCCCTATCTGGATTACAGAGATGAACTATGGTGCCAACTGGACAGGATGGCCTGGAAGTGATACCAAAGGAACTGATGCCAATTATGCAATTGAGTTGCAGCGCATGGGTCCGATCCTCGACTATCTGAATGATGCTCCTTATATAGAGCGTTATGCTTTCTTTAATAATGTACAGGACTGCCGTTATGCGATAGCTGGAGATAAGTTGACGCCGATAGGCGAGAAGTATGCTGCCTTAGCACCTAAGTTGGCTTACAACTCCGACTATGAGTATGTTCCTCGGAATCCTCGTACCTATGATCCTTCAGACCTGACCGTATCTTTTGTGCCACGTACGAAGACTTGTACCATGACATTCAAGAACCATAGCGGTGAGTTTGTAGATGATATCATGGTAGAGCGTAAAAAAGGATTGTATGGACAGTGGGAGTGTGTCAGTCATCTTGAAGCAGTAGAGGATACTGCCCGCACTTATTCTTATCAGGAGAAGGTAGAAGAGGCTGGTAATTATTTCTATCGTATCCATGTGATAGATTTCTTGGGAAGAGACCGCCTTTCTTCTGAGGTAGCAAATACGGTGAATGGTTCAGAAGGTTCTGCTGATTTCCAATGGGGAACCATGTCTGCTGCAAATGATGAAGATGTCTATAGTTTCTATGAGCATGGATTTGAAAGCAACCCAGTTGTGGTTTTTGGAGGTACAACCGGTGTAAATTTTAAGACTCGTGCTCAGGAGGTTGTCAATGCTATCACTACGAGTTATTTCACATCGAAGTTCTTTCCTTGGAATGCGCTCGACTCGGATCCTAATGATTTTTCCAGTGGAACAGAGCATGCCTCGTTTATTGTAGCAAAACCTGGTAATGGTACCTTGGGCTCTCTTCATTATGAGACGGGTCTCATTACGGATGAAGCTGGTACTGTAGTAAAAGTGGGTGGTGATACGATAGAATATAAGTTTAAGCAACCATTTGCTGAGGCTCCTGTGGTATTCGTGACCCCGAATTCTACCTTGAAGTATCCTGTGAAAGCTCGTGCTTGGGAAATTACCAAAGATGGTTTTAAGGTGGTGCTGACTCGCCAGGTGGAAGCCAGTAAATTTGGAAAGGTAATCGTTAAGCAACGTGTTTCCTTTTTTGCCATCGAGAAGGGTAGTACGACTGCATTTGACAAGATCATCTCTGTAGGCAACCAGGATATGGAATTTACATCAACTATTTCTCGTTATAAGTTAAACTATGGCAAAGAATTGAATAATCCAAAACTGATTTTCCAATATCAGTCTTTCAATCGTCCGCTCTTGTCATTGATGCGATTGGTAAGTTTGGATGATCTTTATGAAACAAAGTCTTATGCTAATGTTCGAGTAGTGGGCGACTCTTCTGATCCAAATAAAACGATTAGTAGGAATAAGCCACTTAGCGAGACTGTGGGTTGGATGGCTATCAGTGATGACGAATCGGCAGGTACAGGTATCCAGAATGTTACTGGCGGTGAAACGGCTGATCTTTCAGTAGAGGTAAATGGCGGCATGGTCAATGTTCGTGATGCCAAGGCTACAGCTGTGGCTGTCTATACAGCTTCTGGTGCAAAGGTTGCTTCTGCCAACTTCCAAGGTGGTGAGGCGCATTTCGATTTGGCTTCCTTGCCTGCTGGCATCTTGGTCATCAAGGCCAATTCCGGCAAGTTCTCCAAATTGGTTATTCGCCGATAAAGCCGAGAATATGAGCGTTTTGTAGTATATATAATAAGGTGTGTTCCGAAGAAAGTCGGAATGCACCTTTTTTTACATGAAGGGTGTATCATGAGTCAAATCCTATACACCCCAAAAAGTCCCTGTCATGACCTTCAAGCGGTCCCTCGGGGATCATGTGTTGGGGAACCGATGAACATGAGACGAGCAACCGTTGCTCACGAGACGGGCAACAAGTGCCCAAATAGGTGAACCAAATCTGGGCAATATAGAAATGACTTTTCCTGATTTCAGTAGACACTTTTTTACTTTATAAACTAGAAAGGTAGACACTATCAATATCATAAAACTGAAATAGTAGACACTCCTTATTTTTTGTTCCTAATTTTATAGACACAATAAAAAGAATCGTACTGAATTAATCCGTTTTCGTAGATAGATTGCAATCAAGTTCACTTAATTCATGAGGAATGCGTGTTAAACTTTCCTTTAAAATAGCTAAAGCTTTATCTTTCCTATTCATATTCCTATTATTGCATGGAATTTTCTTTGCAAATAAAAACCGGCTTATAATCAGATACTTATGGAGTTCTGGAATTTTCTTTGCAAATAAAAAATGATTAATATATATATGTTCCTTAAACCGAGTTTGTAGGTTCTTTATTGTTTGCAATTTATGTCCTATAAGGAGTAAGCTAATCGTTAAACTTTCCTATAAAAAAGAGTAACACCGCATATTTTCGAATAAAATTCTTAAATTTGCATTTTTATCCAATAATAAAAAAAACAATGAAGGATATAATTGCATAAAAGTAGTATTAGTTGAGAAGAAAACTAATTAATGATATCAAAATATATAGAATAAGGTATGACAGAGCAAGAGCTACAACAATATATCCGCCAACGCTATCCTGAAGAAAATGCAAGATGCGAATGGAAGGAAATGAAAAATCTGAAGAACTCCTTCAATGGCAAGGAAGGCAATGATGTACTTTCCTACGTGTCGGCTATTGCCAACATGGAGGGAGGTGAACTTGTGATTGGTGTCAAAGACCAGACCTTGGATATCGTTGGCACGGATTTGTCAGCATTGACTTTCAATGGTTTTGCTGCAACCCCATTGACTGCGACGTTCAAGTTGGTGGAGCAATGTGTGAACCTTTCTTCTGAAGGCCTTTGTGTTGAGGAATTCATAACCGAGGATACCCAAAAAACAGTTTGGATTATTCATATCCCCAAGCATCAGCCACGCCGCCCTGTCTATGCTCATAGGAAGGCATGGCAACGTATTGCCGATTCGCTGGTAGAGATGACGCAGGAGCGTATGCAAAGAATACTTTCAGAACCAAGTGCTGTCTTTGGCGATTGGACTGCTAATATTATAGAAGATGCCACCATCGATGACCTCGACCCTGATGCGATTCGTATGGCAAGAGAAAAATATACGGAAAGGCATGAGATAAGAGCTAAGGAAATCGAGAGCTGGGATGATGCAACCTTCTTGAACAAGGCAAAGATTACAAGAGCCGGAAAGATAACCAATGCAGCTATCATACTTTTGGGTAGAGAGGAATCTGAACATTTCTTGTCGCCAGCCGTATGTGTCATTCGTTGGAAACTGCTTGCAAAAGATGATAAGAATAAAGATTTTCGTAATTTCCATATCCCAATGATTAAGGCTGTGGATGAGATAACAAAGGAATACATAAGAAATACAAACTACATATATACCATCAGCGGAAACATGTTCCCAGAGAATATGAAACGCTATGACATGTTTACACTTAGAGAGCCAATTAATAACGCTATCGGTCATCAGGATTATGGTATGAGCACTCGTATTGAACTTTTGGAATATGAAGATGAGAAACTGGTGGTACAGAATTATGGTCAGTTTATACCCGATTCGGTAGAAGATGTGGTTGAACGCGACTGTCCAGATTCAAGATACCGAAATCCGTTCTTGATGGAGGCGATGTGTAATGTAGGAATGGCTGATACGGAAGGAGGTGGAATTAAGAAACTCTTCGTCGAACAGAAGAAGAGATTTTTCCCAATGCCTATATATACGCTTTCCGACCAAAAGGTAAGGTGTGAAATACAAGGAAAAGTCTTGGATGAGAATTTCGCTCGTATTCTTGTGAATAATCCAGAATTGTCTCTTCCAGAAATTATTCTCTTGGATAAGGTACAGAAGAAAAAATATGCAGATTTGACAAATGATGCTATAGCTCTTCTCAGACAAAAAGGATTTGTTGAAGGTAGAAAGACCAATTTATATTTGTCGTATAAAGTAGTGGAATCTTCCAAACATATAGGTTTGAAGGCTTCATATATAAAGAATAAAAGTTTTGATGATTCGTATTATAAGAAATTGATTATTGATTACTTGGAAAAGTTTAAGTCTGCATCAAGAAAAGAAATCGAAGAACTTCTTATGGATAAATTGCCAGAGGTCTTGGATGAAATTCAAAAGTATAATAAAGTGACTAACTTGTTGGCTTCCTTAAGGAAGGAAGGGAAAATCCATGTGGAGAGACGTATTTGGTTCTTGTGCAAGTAGAGTTGTAGGCTTTTAGATTTACAAGAAAACTGCAAGTTTTACAAGAAAATTTTTGTAAAGTGTTGATAGTCAGATAGAAATGCTTTTTTAGATTTACAAGAAAACTGCAAGATTTACAAGAAATTTACAAGAACATGGACATATAAAGATATATTGTAGATTACTGGTTGGGGAAGATGAGCGCAGAGAGATCTGTGCTTGTCATCTACGATCCTGACTGGCTGCCTCTTTTGTATAAAAAAACAAAAAGCCTTGCAAGTGTTGAACCTGCAAGGCTTTTGCGCTTCAAGATGGGCTTGAACCAACGACCCCCTGATTAACAGTCAGGTGCTCTAACCAACTCAGCTATTGAAGCATTTTAGCTTATGAAAGAAGAAGAGTATAAGAGTTGTTTGATACTCTATTTGCGCTTCAAGATGGGCTTGAACCAACGACCCCCTGATTAACAGTCAGGTGCTCTAACCAACTGAGCTATTGAAGCATTTTAGCTTATGAAAGAAGAAGAGTATAAGAGTTGCTTGATACTCTATTTGCGCTTCAAGATGGGCTTGAACCAACGACCCCCTGATTAACAGTCAGGTGCTCTAACCAACTGAGCTATTGAAGCATTTTGCATCTATAAGAACATGATGTTCCTTATTTGCGACTGCAAAAGTACTAACTTTTCGTGATTCTACCAAATTTTTTGCCGGTTTTTTTTGAGTTTTTCTTCAAAAAGTGCATTTTTTCTTGTTTATAGGCATATTTTAAGACAGAAAATGGCAGTTTTCACAAAGAAATGAGTAATTTTGTAGGCAAATAAACATATTAATAAAAAGATAAGCATGAATAAAATATGGATCTCAATGCTGGCTCTGCTTTTGGCATTGCCAACTTTTGCACAGAAAGATAAAGACCATGATTTCAAAGTGGCTAAAAACATGGATGTTTTCAATGCCATCTATAAAAACTTGGATATGATGTATGTCGATACACTCAATGCGGATGAGGTTATCGGCTATGGTATCAAGGCTATGCTCGGTAGTCTTGATCCTTATACTACCTATTATCCAGAGTCAGATCAGAAAGAGTTGAAACGCATGCTTACCGGTAAGTATGCCGGTGTGGGTGCACTGATTCGATATAACAACCAGTTGCAGACTGTGGTTATCGACGAACCTTATGAGAATATGCCTGCTGCGGAGGCTGGTCTCAAGAAGGGTGATGTCATCCTTTCCATTGCTGATACTTCCATGGTTGGCAAGGAAGTGTCATACGTCAGTGACCACCTCCGTGGTGAACCTGGTACGTCCTTTATCATCAAAATCAAAAGACCGAGCACGGGCAAGGAGATGAAAATGAAGGTTACACGCCGAACCATTCAGATGCCATATCTTCCTTATTATGGTATGTTGCAGAATCAGGTAGGCTATATCAACTATAATAGTTTTACAGAAAATTCTGCAAGAGATGTACGTCGTGCTTTTATCGACTTGAGAAAACAGGGCGCTAAAAGTTTGGTTCTCGACCTGAGAGATAACGGAGGCGGTTCTGTGCAGGAAGCTATCAGTATCGTCAATATGTTCTTGCCTAAAAACAAGCTGATACTGCAGATGAAGGGAAAGTTGAAACGTTCCAACAATGAGTATAAGACTTCCGTGGAACCGATTGATACGGTGATGCCTATCGCTGTGCTCGTCAATGAAAACACGGCAAGTGCCAGTGAGATAACAAGTGGTAGTCTGCAGGACTATGATAGAGCTATTATATTAGGTACGCGCACGTATGGAAAAGGTTTGGTTCAGGCAACCATGGATTTGCCTTACAACGGACAGATGAAACTGACCACTGCCAAGTATTATATTCCAAGCGGAAGATGTGTGCAGGCTTTGAACTATAAACATTCGAGGGGTGGATATGTGGAGCATGTGCCAGATTCATTGACCAAGGTCTTCTATACCGTGGGCGGTAGAGAAGTGCGTGACGGTGGCGGTATCAAACCAGATGTAGAGGTAAAGCCAGATTCTCTTCCAAATATTGCCTTCTATTTAGCAGGAGCTCGTGACAGTAATGAGGTGATGCTTAATTATGAGGTAGATTACATTGCCAAGCATCCAACGATTGCATCACCAGAGGAATTTGCTTTGACGGATGCAGACTATGAGGAATTCAAGGCAAGAGTGCTGAAGGCAAACTTTAAGTATGACCGTGAAACGGAGAAATACTTGAAGGATTTGGAGAAACTTGCTAAGTTTGAAGGATATTATGAGGATGCCAAACCGGAGTTTGAGGCATTGAAGAAAAAACTGAGTCATAATGTGGCAAAGGATCTGGATTATAATAAGGCTACTATCAAGCGATTGCTGGAAAACGCGATCGTGGCAGCTTACTATTATCAGGCAGGTGCCATCCGCAATTCCCTGAGATATGACAAGGTGGTAAAGGAAGCGTCCCGCCTCTTGAATTCTCCGGAAGAATATGCCAAGATTTTGCATCCTAAGAAAAAATAAAGTGCATACGATACCTGCCTATATCAGAAGGAAATAAGTATGATTTTAGCTGAAATCCATGCACAATCCATTAAAAATGCGCATGTTAGGAATAAAAAGTTCCATTTTTTTTGGATAATATCGAAATTATTCGTAATTTTGCAAACGTTCAGTGGAATGAGGGGCTCGCAAAGAGTTCCTCATTTTATTTTAATAAGGTATATATGATTGACAAAAACGTCGTAAAAACATTAGTGGATGAGTGGCTCCAAGATAAGGAATATTTCTTGGTAGGCATCGAAATTAGTCAAGACAACAAGATTGTCGTGGAAATCGACCACGCCGATGGCGTGTGGATTGAGGATTGCGTGGAACTCAGTAGATATATTGAGGACCATTTGAATCGTGATGAGGAAGACTTTGAACTGGAGGTGGGTTCTGCAGGATTGGGACAGCCATTCAAGGTGCCTCAGCAGTACATCAACTTTGTTGGCAAAGAAGTCGAGGTGCTTGATGCCGATGGCAAAAAAGTAAAGGGCATCCTCAAGGCTGTCGATGGCAATGATTTTACAGTAGGTGTTGAAGAAAAGGTAAAAGTGGAAGGCAAGAAGCGTCCGGTAAAACAGGAAGTAGATTATGCTTTCCAGATGGATAAGGTAAAATATACAAAATACGTAATAAGTTTCAAATAAACTATGGCTAAGAAAGAGCAAGAATTAACTGCGAGTATGATTGATACATTTCGCGAGTTCAAAGAAACCAAGAATATCGACCGTACAACTTTGGTGAGCGTGTTGGAGGAAAGTTTCCGCAATGTGCTTGCTAAGATTTTTGGTAGTGATGAAAACTTCGATGTGATTGTCAATCCTGATAAGGGTGACTTTGAGATTTACCGCAATCGTGTCGTTGTAGCTGATGGCGAGGTGGAAGATGAAAATAAGGAAATCGCTTTGACTGAGGCTCGTAAGATCCAGGCTGACTATGAGGTAGGCGAGGATGTGAGCGAGAACGTGGATTTCAATAAGTTTGGTCGTCGTGCCATCTTGACTCTTCGTCAGACCTTGGCTTCTAAGATTTTGGAACTTGAGCATGATTCTCTTTATAATAAGTATAAGGATCGTGTGGGTCAGATTATTTCCGGTGAGGTTTACCAGATCTGGAAGCGTGAAATCCTGATTGTTGACGACGAGAACAATGAGTTGATTTTGCCAAAGGCAGAGCAGATTCCTGCTGACCAGTATCGCAAGGGTGAAACCGTGCGTGCCGTGATCTTGCGCGTGGATAATGAGAACAATAATCCTAAGATTATCTTGAGCCGTACTGCACCTATCTTCTTGCAGCGCCTGTTGGAGGCTGAGGTTCCTGAAATTGCAGAGGGACTGATTGCTATCCGTCGCATAGCCCGTATGCCAGGTGAGCGTGCCAAGATTGCTGTGGAGACTTTCGACGAGCGTATCGACCCTGTAGGAGCCTGCGTGGGTGTGAAGGGTAGCCGTGTACATGGTATCGTACGTGAGTTGTGTAATGAAAACTTAGACGTAATCAACTATAGCAGCAACGTGAAGTTGTTCATTCAGCGTGCTTTGGCACCTGCAAGAATTTCTTCAGTTAATATAGATGATGAAAACAAGAAGGCTGAGGTGTTCTTGCAGCCAGAAGAGGTGAGCAAGGCTATCGGTCGCAGTGGTATGAACATCAAGTTGGCTTCTATGTTGACTGAATATACCATTGATGTGTTCCGTGAGATTGACGAAAGTCAGGCTGACGAGGATATTTATCTGGATGAATTCTCTGATGAAATCGACCAGTGGGTTATCGACGCCATCAAGGGCATCGGACTTGATACAGCGAAGCAAGTGCTCAATGCACCTCGCGATATGCTCGTAGAAAAGGCCGACTTGGAGGAAGAGACTGTTGATAACGTATTGAAGGTTTTACGAGCAGAGTTTGAACAGTAATTCTCTAAAAATCGCATTACAAATAAGAGACAAAAGAAAAGGAGTATAAATAATAAATATGAGCATCAGATTAAACAAAGCACTACGTGAATTAAATATAGGACTTCAGACGGCAGTTGAATTCCTATCTAAGAGAAGTGACCTGGGAGAGGTCGAGGCAGAACCAAGCTTCAAGCTTAGCGATCAGCAATATAAGGCTCTGACCGATGCCTTCAGTCAGGACAAGAAGGTCCGTGACCAGGCGGAAAAGCTTTTCACCAAGAAAACAAAAGATAAGAAACGTGTTCCAGAGCAGAAGGAAGACCGTGAGGAGAATGCCGAGGTGTCTAATGGTAAACAACAGTTTAAACCATTGGGCAAGATAGACTTGGATAGCATCGGAAAACCTACTGCTAAGTCTGCTGCTCCTGAGAATCGTAAGGCGTCTGGAAAGGAGTCTGCTGCCGTCAGCTCTGCGCCTGTTACTAATGCTTCTAAGGCTGAAGTAAAAGCAAGTCATGAACATCAGAAAGGTAATGCTGGCGGACAGATGTCTCACCAGCATAAGCAGAATGGTGAGAGAAATAATGGCCAACAGAAGCAAAATAATCATAAGTCAATGCAAAATCAGGCTAACAACAATCAGCCACAACAAGGCGAGAAGCCAGCTGAAACGAATGCTTCTGGAAGCGTGTTCACCCTCAAGAGTGAGAAGAAATTCTCTGCCAATGAACCTAAGGTGTTGGGTAAGATCGATTTGTCTTCCTTGAATCAGAGTACTCGTCCTAAGAAGAAGAGTAAGGAGGAACGCCGCAAGGAACGTGAGGAAAAACTTGCACAGCAGCACAGTGAGAGAAAGAAACGCGTGCGTATCAACAAGGAACGTGTTGATATCAACGCTGAGGCTAACCAGGGTAATAATGGGGGCAACAAGAATAATGGTGGCAACCAGAACAACCAGAATGGTGGCAACAAGAAGAAAAAGAATAAGAACAGAAATAATAACAAGGGCGGCAATCAGAACAACCAGCGTCAGATTGAGGTTGACGACGAGGCTGTTGCACGCCAGGTAAAGGAGACTCTTGCTCGTTTGACCAGCAAGAGCCAGAACAAGAAGGGCGCTAAATACCGTAAGGAGAAGCGTGAGGCTGTTCAGGAGAAATTGCAAGATCAGGCTCGTCAGGAGCAGAAGGAAAGTAAGATCCTGAAGCTTACTGAATTCGTTACCGTTAGCGAGTTGGCTACGATGATGGACATCAGCGTTACTCAGGTTATCTCTACCTTGATGGGTGTTGGTATCATGGTATCTATCAACCAGCGTCTGGATGCAGAGACCATCAACATGGTGGCTGAGGAGTTCGGATTCAAGACCGAATATGTCAGCGCTGAGGTTCAGGAGGCTGTGAGCGAGGAAGAGGATGATGAGAACGACTTGGTTCCACGTGCTCCAATCGTAACTGTGATGGGTCACGTTGACCATGGTAAGACATCTTTGCTCGACTATATCCGCAATACCAATGTGATTGCTGGTGAGGCGGGTGGTATTACCCAGCACATCGGTGCCTACAGTGTGACCCTGAAAAGCGGTCGCAAGGTAACCTTCCTGGATACTCCTGGTCATGAGGCGTTTACCGCCATGCGTGCCCGTGGTGCTCAGGCTACCGATATCGCCATCATCATCATCGCTGCCGATGACTCTGTGATGCCTACTACCAAGGAGGCTATCGCTCATGCTCAGGCTGCTGGTGTGCCAATGGTATTTGCTATCAACAAGATTGATAAGCCAGGTGCTAACCCAGACCGTATCCGCGAGGACTTGGCTAACATGAACCTGCTTGTTGAGGAATGGGGCGGTAAGTATCAGTGCCAGGAAATCAGTGCCAAGAAGGGTATTGGTGTTCACGATCTGCTCGACAAGGTGCTCCTTGAGGCTGATATGCTCGACTTGAAGGCTAACCCTAACCGTCGTGCTTCAGGTACCATCATCGAGTCTTCTCTCGACAAGGGTCGTGGATATGTTTCTACCGTATTGGTAGCCAATGGTACCTTGAAGGTTGGCGACATCGTACTCGCCGGTACTTCTTGGGGTCGTGTAAAGGCAATGTTCAATGAGCGTAATGCCAATATCAAGTCTGCAGCTCCTGCAGAGCCAGCTATCATCCTCGGTTTGAACGGTGCGCCTACAGCAGGTGACCAGTTCCACGTAATCGAGACAGAACAGGAGGCTCGCGAAATTGCCAACAAGCGTGAGCAGTTGCAGCGTGAACAGGGCTTGCGTACTCAGAAGCGCTTGACCTTGGGTGATATTTCTCACCGTATCGCACGTGGTGAGTTCCACGAGTTGAACGTCATCGTGAAGGGTGATACCGACGGTTCTGTTGAGGCATTGAGCGACTCATTCATCAAGCTTTCTACCGAGAAGGTTCAGGTGAACGTTGTCAACAAGGCTGTGGGTCAGATTTCTGAGAACGACGTGATGCTGGCATCTGCTTCAGATGCTGTCATCGTTGGTTTCCAGGTTCGTCCATCTGCTGATGCACGTAAGGCTGCTGACCGTGAGGGTGTTGAAATCAATACTTACTCTATCATCTACGATGCTATCGACGATATCAAGAGTGCGATGGTTGGTATGCTCGACAAGGTGAAGAAGGAAATCGTTACCGGTCAGGTAGAGGTGAAGCAGACCTTCAAGATTTCCAAGGTGGGTACTATTGCCGGTGGTCTCGTTACCGAGGGTAAGGTACACGCTAAGGATAAGGCTCGCGTTATCCGTGACGGTATCGTAATCCGTACTGCAGAAATCGGTGCCTTGAAGCGTTACAAGGATGATGTCAAGGAGGTTGTTACCGGTATGGAATGCGGTTTGAGCCTTGTCAACTACAACGATATCCAGGAAGGCGACGTTATCGAGACCTTCACAGAAATCGAGGTAGAGCAGAAACTTTAATCAAGTGAAGAGTGAAGAATGATGAACGAAAAGTGAAGATTTCATTTGTCTTTTCGCTCTATCCTATATATAATAAGGTAGGGATGAGTCCTTGGTGGCTTATCCCTATTTAGGGTTTAAATAACGAAAGGTTATTCTAAATAAAATGGCAGAGAAAGAACAAGAAAAGAATCAGTTTGTCAAGCAGGTGGCTGAGCAGAAATATGAATTCGGCTTTACCACTGATGTGCATACTGAAATCATAGAGAAAGGACTCAACGAGGATGTTGTGCGCCTCATCTCACAGAAGAAGGGAGAGCCAGATTGGATGCTCGAATTTCGTCTGAAAGCCTACCATTACTGGAAGACGCTCAAGGAGCCAAAGTGGGGACACGTACACGTGCCACCTGTTGACTACCAGGAGATTTCATATTATGCAGACCCTTTGGCTAAGAAGCCAAAGAACAAGGAGATTGATCCTGAGTTGGAGAAGACATTCGATAAACTCGGTATTCCTCTGGAGGAGCGCTTGGCTTTGAGCGGTACCGCTGTGGATGCCATTATGGACTCTGTATCGGTGAAGACTACCTTCAAGGAGAAACTTCGTGAGAAAGGAGTCATCTTCTGCAGTATTGGTGAGGCAGTAAAGGAACATCCTGATTTGGTAAAAGAGTATTTAGGAACCGTTGTTCCTTATCGTGATAACTTCTATGCAGCCTTGAACAGTTGTGTATTCAGTGATGGCTCATTCGTCTATATTCCTAAGGGCGTCCGCTGTCCGATGGAGTTGAGCAGTTACTTCCGCATCAATGCCCGTAACACCGGTCAGTTCGAGCGTACATTGATCATCGCCGATGATGATGCATACGTTTCTTACTTAGAGGGATGTACAGCGCCAATGCGTGATGAGAACCAGCTCCATGCTGCTATCGTAGAGATTATTGTCAAGGATAATGCTGAGGTGAAGTACTCTACCGTTCAGAACTGGTATCCTGGTGATGAACATGGTAAGGGTGGTGTGCTGAACCTGGTAACCAAGCGAGGCGACTTGCGTGGTGTCAACTCTAAGTTGAGCTGGACTCAGGTAGAGACGGGTTCTGCGATTACCTGGAAGTATCCTTCCTGTATCTTGCGTGGCGATAACTCTGTAGCTGAGTTCTACAGTGTGGCTGTTACCAACAACTATCAGGAGGCTGATACAGGTACCAAGATGATTCACATGGGTAAGAACACCAAGAGTACCATCATCTCGAAGGGTATTTCGGCTGGTCATAGTCAGAACTCCTATCGTGGTCTGGTTCGTGCTACATCCAATGCCGACAATGCCCGCAACTACAGTTCCTGTGACTCCTTGTTGCTGGGTAGCGATTGTGGAGCGCATACCTTCCCATATATGGATGCCCATAACGACACAGCCGTGTTCGAGCATGAGGCAACTACCTCGAAGATTTCAGAAGACCAGCTCTTCTATTGTAATCAGCGAGGCATTCCTACCGAGGAGGCTGTCGGCTTGATCGTAAACGGTTATGCCAAGGATGTGCTCAACAAGTTGCCTATGGAGTTTGCCGTAGAGGCACAGAAACTCCTGAGTGTTTCACTCGAAGGCACCGTTGGCTAAGAATAATAAGAAAGAGAGGTGGTTATGAAAAGAATGTTGTTGATGTTATTGTTAGTTGATAGCTTGAACTTAACGGCTCAAGACCTTTTCAATCATCAAAAAAATGGCTTGACGGCACAGCAAGATTCCATCGTTGCATCTTTTGTTGCGAAATGCAAGCAAGAGCAAAATGTGTATCTTCGTTGTGGTCGATATTGTCATGTTGATGAGTCTGACCCTACATTGACCAAGTCCATTATGCAGACATCGAGTTATGTTCCGCAGATGAAGGGTAAGGTCATACGACCAGGTGAGTGCTCATTTTGGGTACTAGACCCTCCTTCGTTGTTTGTGCAATGGGGCTGGGAGAAGTCACCATCTTTCTTTGAAGAGTTATGTTCCAATATTTTGAACGCATTTTTTAAGTAATAATATGTTAGAGGTAAAGAATCTGCATGCTACTATTGCAGGCAAAGAAATATTGAAAGGTATCAACCTGACTATCAACGATGGTGAGATACATGCTATTATGGGACCTAACGGTTCCGGTAAGTCAACCTTGAGCGCTGTGCTTACAGGTAACCCTCTCTATACTGTAACCGAGGGCGAGGCTATCTTCAACGGCAAGAACCTTCTGGATATGAAGCCAGAGGACCGTGCCCGTGAAGGCTTGTTCCTCTCTTTCCAGTATCCAGTGGAGATTCCTGGTGTATCCATGACCAACTTCATGCGTGCGGCTATCAATGCCAAGCGTGAGTATCAGGGTTTGGAACCATTGAACACCAGTGAATTCATGAAGTTGATGCGCGAGAAGCGTGCGTTGGTGGAATTGGACAGCAAGTTGGCTCGCCGTTCTGTAAACGAAGGTTTCTCGGGTGGTGAGAAGAAGCGCAACGAGATTTTCCAGATGGCGATGTTGGAGCCAAAGCTTTCTATTCTCGATGAAACCGACTCAGGTCTTGACGTGGATGCGATGCGTATCGTGGCAGACGGTGTGAACAAGATGCATACCGATCAGACTTCTGCCATCGTCATTACTCACTATGAGCGTTTGCTCGATATGATTAAGCCAAGTGTGGTTCACGTTCTTTATAAAGGTAGAATTGTGAAAACTGCAGGTCCTGAACTTGCCAAGGAGATTGAGACTCGTGGTTATGACTGGATTAAGGCTGAGGTAGATGAGAAATAATGAGGAGGATGGCTATGCTTTCAGAAAAACAATATTTAGATTTGTATCAGTCTTCTTCGAGAATGATCAAGAGGAACAGTGCTGAGGTTCTCAACGCAGTTCGTGATGCTGCATTCGAGGACTTCCGTCGCTTGGGCTTCCCTTCCCGTAAGGTAGAAAGATACAAATATACCGATATGAGCGCCATCTTCGAGCCAGACTATGGTTTGAATTTGAATCGCTTGGAAATTCCAGTAGATCCATACCAGGCTTTCCGTTGCGATGTTCCTAATCTGAGTACTTCACTTTACTTCGTAGTGAACGATGCTTTCTATAATAAAGCTCTTCCAAAAGTGGAGTTGCCAGAGGGTGTTATCGTGGATTCTTTGTGCAAGGTTGCTACAGAAAATCCCGAATTCATCGCAAAATACTATGCTAAGATTGCAAAAACAGATGAAGATGGTATCACTGCATTGAACACATTCCTGGCACAGGATGGCTTGCTCATCTATATTCCAAAGAATGTAAAACTGGATCGTACCATACAGGTTATCAATATCCTTCGTTCGGATGTTGACCTGATGGTAAACCGTCGCGTTCTCATTGTCTTGGAGCAGGGAGCTGAGGCAAAGTTCCTCTTCTGTGACCATGCTGCTGACGATAAGAACTTCCTCGCTACTCAGGTCATTGAGGCATACGTAGGTGAGAATGCCAGTCTCGATCTCTATTGTCTGGAGGAGACTCATTATAAGAACCGTCGTGTCAGCAATGTGTATATCGAGCAACAGGCCAATAGCCGTGTGAACCATAACGTGATTACACTTCATAATGGTATCACTCGCAACCGTCTCGATCTGGTGTTCAAGGGAGAAGGTGCTGAGTGTTTCTGCAATGGTTGCGTGATTGCTGATAAGAATCAGGTGGTTGATAATAATACACTTATTGATCATCAGGTGGGTCATTGCACCAGCAACGAACTTTATAAGTATGTGCTCGATGGAGAAGCACGTGGTGCTTTTGCCGGTAGAGTCTTGGTTCGTCATGGTGCCCAGAAGACTACTTCTCAGGAAACCAACCAGAATCTCTGTGCTACGAAGACTGCCCGTATGTTTACCCAGCCGATGCTGGAGATTTATGCCGATGATGTGAAGTGTGCGCATGGTAGCACGGTAGGTCAGTTGAACGATGCAGCCTTGTTCTACATGCAGCAGCGTGGTGTGAGCCGCGAGGAGGCTAAGTTGCTTCTTCAGTTTGCATTTATCAACGAAGTCATCGACAAGATGGAGCTGGAGCCATTGCGCGACCGCCTGCATCATCTCGTTGAGAAGCGATTCCGTGGCGAACTCAATAAGTGTGAGGGTTGCAAACTCTGTAAATAAATAATAAAGCGTTCCTCTGCTTGAGGAGCGCCTTTTTTTAACGATATAAAAGGTCTTAGGATTATGTATGATATAAATAAAGTACGTCAAGATTTCCCGATTTTATCGAGAACTGTATATGATAAACCGTTGGTGTATTTGGATAATGCGGCTACAACGCAGAAGCCATTGTGTGTACTTGATGCCATGCGCGATGAGTATCTTAATGTAAATGCCAACGTGCATCGTGGTGTACATTATCTTTCTCAGCAGGCTACCGATCTTCATGAGGCAGCTCGTGAGACCGTACGTAAGTTTATCAATGCCCCTAAGATCGAGGAAATTATCTTTACCCGTGGTACTACAGAAAGTTTAAATCTTGTGGTTTCATCGTTCTGTGATGAGTTTATGAGCGAGGGCGATGAGGTGATTATTTCTACAATGGAGCACCATTCCAATATCGTGCCTTGGCAGTTGCAGGCTGCTAAGAAGGGAATTGCCATCCGTGTTATTCCTATTAATGATAAAGGTGAGATTAACCTCGATGAATTCACTCATTTGTTCACCAATCGTACTAAAATCGTAAGTATTGCCCAAGTGAGCAACGTATTAGGTACGGTGAATCCAGTAAAGGAGATGATCAAGATCGCTCACGAGCATGATGTACCTGTCATAGTGGATGGTGCTCAGAGTACTCCTCACTTTGCTGTGGATGTGCAGGACTTGGATTGTGATTTCTTTGCTTTCAGCGGACATAAGATTTATGGACCAACAGGTATCGGTGTTCTTTATGGTAAGGAAGAATGGCTCGATAAGTTACCTCCATACCAAGGAGGAGGCGAAATGATTGAAAGTGTGAGCTTCGAGAAGACCACTTTTGAGAAGTTGCCTTTTAAGTTCGAGGCTGGAACTCCTGACTATGTGGCTACTCATGGTTTGGCAAAAGCCATCGATTATGTCTCAGCTCTCGGTATGGACAACATCGCCAAGCACGAGCAGGAGTTGACCCGCTACTGTATGGAACAGATGAAAACCATCGATGGAATCAGACTTTTTGGTGAGCAGGAAGGTAAAGATGCTGTTGTCAGCTTCTTGGTAGGAGATATTCATCACATGGATATGGGTACATTGCTCGACCGTTTGGGTATTGCTGTCAGAACTGGTCATCATTGTGCACAGCCTCTGATGGATCGTTATGGTATTTTAGGAACTGTCCGTGCAAGCTTCGCTTTGTATAATACGAAGGAAGAAGTAGATGCTTTGGTAGCTGGTGTGAAACGTGTTGCTATGATGTTTTAGCAAGAGACTGATGTTTTAAATCAAGAACAACAGAATTTGAAGTTTATGTTGGAAAGTCATTATTATATGGATAAGATTGAGGCTGGTTGCGATGAAGCAGGTCGTGGATGCCTGGCAGGCAGTGTCTATGCTGCCGCCGTCATTCTACCTCCTGGTTATCAAAATCCAGATCTCAACGACAGTAAGAAACTTACAGATAAGAAGCGTAAGGCACTCCGTGAACAGATTGAACGGGACGCTGTAGCTTGGGCTGTAGGTGTAGTTACACCCGATGAAATCGATAAAATCAATATATTAAATGCCAGTTTCTTAGCGATGCATCGTGCTTTGGATCAGCTGAAGGTTCGTCCGGAGGCAATCATTGTAGATGGTAATCGTTTTAAACCCTACAAGGATTTACCTTATACAACCATCGTGAAAGGTGACGGAAAGTATATGTCGATAGCTGCTGCCAGTATCCTTGCAAAGACTTACCGTGATGATTACATGGATGCTTTGGCTGAAGAATATCCGCAGTATGACTGGAAAGCCAATAAGGGATATCCTACTAAAAAGCATCGTGCAGCCATTAAGGAGTATGGTGTGACTCCTTATCATCGCATGAGCTATAATCTTTTGGGCTCTGGTGAACTATCCATCGATTTTGAGGAATAATATACTGTCGCCATGAAGCATTTGGTCTATGTCTTTCACGAATTTTTTGATGCATTGATATGGAAGATTTTAAGAGTATAATGAAAGTAGTTGGTTACCTTATATGGGGAATGGCATGTTTTTATGTCATCTTCTTTGCATTGCAACCAGATGAGAAGAAGGTGGTTGAGAATACATTGGAAGATTGTGTGCCGTTGCAATATGACTTTAAGGTGATTTCTAGTTATCAGAACCGATATTACAATTTTGAAGGGCGAACGAAAGAGGGCAGAATCGTTAAGTTTAAATTGCCTCAAAACTGGGATTTGGACGATGTTTGTTCTGGTGACAGCATTCATAAATTGGCAGGCGAAAAGGAAATTTACGTGATTAAACCAGATACTACCATAAAGGTATCTTTGATGGCTTATGGAGAGGAGATATAATGACAATTGTAAATATGTGATATTGTGAATATAACTAAGAAAGGAGTCATGCTGACTCTTAATATATTGAATTACTGTGCAGGAACCATAGTCTTGGCATATTTCGGCTATCGTTTCTATACGAAACAATATTCGATTACAGACAGTTTGTTGGAGTATTGTCTTTCTATGCATTATGACTTCAAAATTTTGTCTGCCCATGAGGATAGCTTCTATCGATTTACCGGTATGACGAGTGAAGGAATGAAGGTGAACTTCAAGATAGCCAAAGTCTGGAATTTGGAAGGGCGATATGCCATTGGGGATAGTGTCTATAAGGAAGCAGGAGATAGTGCTCTTTATCTGATTAAGCCCAATGGCAAGATTCGACTTCCGATGGTGAATAAGTAATATGGGACAGATATTAAATACTGAGCCCACTTTAAAAAGTAAGGTGAAGAGTGAAGACATGTACTATAAGCAGAAATGCCGCCCTAACTGCCATTTTTGATGGGGCTAGGGCGGTATTATAAATGTTTTGTCTGATGAATGTCGGTTAGAAATCAAGGGTGATACCGTTGGCATCTATTTTCTTATATGTCTTTCCGTTGACACTTACATTCTTGGAATTCTTGGCATCAAAGGTATGAGTCTTGGCACTCACCTTGATGTTTTCCAACTTCACACCATCCGTGCGGTTGATAACGATACCTTGTTGGGCATTGTTTACTTCCAGGTCTCTGATGCTGATGTTCTGCACTGGCATCTCTGGAAGACCATTGAAGTAGGCGGCACGGCGTGCGCCACGGCAGATAACGTGATTGATATCGATATTGCGGAAGGCTGGAGTGGTTTCATCTACCTTCTTCATATCTACCACCTGTTGCTTCTTCTGGTCGCCGTCGTTTAATACTTCAACTGCTGATTTTCCACCATAATAGAGATCAAAGGTGATCACATCGGTTTGGATATCAAACATAGACATATCCTGGATGTAGATGTTCTCAACGACTCCGCCACGACCACGGGCGCTCTTGAAGCGTAAACCAACATCAGTACCGAGGAACTGGCAATCACGTACCATAATGTTCTTGACGCCACCGCTCATTTCGCTACCTACCACGAAACCGCCGTGACCCTTGAAAACGGTGCATCCATCGACAATCACGTTTTCACATGGAATGCCACGTTTTCTTCCGTCAAGGTCTTTACCGCTCTTGATACAGATACCATCATCACCTACGTCAAAAGTAGAATTGACAATCAGTGCGTTCTTGCATGATTCCAAATCAAGGCCATCACCATTCTGGGCAAAAGAAGGATTGCGTACCAATACATCCTCAATAAGTACATTCTCGCACATCAAAGGATGGATATTCCAGGCTGGAGAGTTCTGGAAGATCACGCCGTTGAGCCAAACGTTCTTGCAACTGATGAGACTTACCATCACAGGACGGAGATAGTCTTTCACTTCATTCCAGCCTTCTTCGGTTGTAATGCCGAGCGGAACGTTCATTCCAGCGCCTTTTTCATCAGCTTTGAGAGCAGCCTCAGAAGGGAACCAGTAGTTAGGATTCTTGAAGGCACCACCACGGGAAGTAATCTCTTTCCACTGGGCTGAAGTAACCTTTGCTTTCTTCAATGGACGCCAATATTCGCCGTTTCCATCGATGGCACCCTGACCGGTGATAGCCACGTTCTCTAAGTTTCTACCAGAGATAGGAGACTGGCAGCGACGGGTGTCAAGACCTTCGAAAGAAGTTTCTACGAGAGGATAGAGGTTGACATCAGCAGAAAAGAGGATGACACCACCTTTTTCGATATGCAGGTTGATGTTGCTTTTCAGCGTGATAGGACCTGTAAACCATACACCTTGTGGAACAATCAGTTTACCACCGCCTTTCTGCTCCAGTGCATCAATCGCTTTCTTGAAAGCATCAGTACAGAGCGTAGAACCATCGCCGATAGCTCCGAAATCCTTGAGGTTAACCTCGTTGGCAGGGAATTGAGGGCGTGTTACCTTCTCCATCTGGAATGGAAGATTCTGGTAAAGCTCGTCATAATTGTTGGTTTCTGCTGCCTGTGACGCAAAAGTTGCCAGGCATGCAAATACGAAACTGAAAAATTTCTTCATGAATTAATCTGGGTTTAATAGAGTTATTAATAAATAGCTATTATTTCTTGTTCTGCATATAGGTTGCAGTTGATGTTGCAAAAATACGCATTTAATTTCTTATCGCCAAATAAATGGGATATTATTATATCGCAAACGTTTTCGCTCATGGGGAATATAGCAATTTGCAGAATTTTCTTAGGAAAAACTTGCAAGTGTAGAAGATTTGTCGTATATTTGTGGCCGATACAACTCAATTAAACTTTTTGATATATTGCTTATGAAATGTATTCGTTTACACCTATTGTTGTTTGCCCTGTTGCTGATCTCTGTATCAGCATTTGCAGGACCACGTAGTTTCCGACAAGCCAGGCAGATAGCAGAGCGCCAGGCTGCTTTGTTGGGTATTGTCATGGATGAGTCTGCTGCATCACAGGCGAAGTCTTTCGGTTTTGGTGACAAAACTCAGAAATCTCAGGCTTCTGATCAGGAAACTGCCAGTTATTATGTTTTTCCTCATGGTGAGGGAAAGGGTTTCACGATTGTGTCGGGCGATGATTGTCTGCCGGAAATCGTAGGTTATACCGATCAGGGAACTTATGATGAGGCATCTCTTCCAGAAAGTTATAAGAACTTCATGAAGGCTTATCAGGAGATGGTAGAGGCTGTGACCAAGGGCGATCAAGCTACTTTGCGCAATTTGGCAGAGGTAAAAGCTTACCGTTCTTCGGTAAATTCCACCCATTTCAAGGCAGTTTCTCCATTATTGGGTAATATTGCATGGAATCAGAGTAAGCCTTTTAATAATATGTGTCCGATTTATGATGGTAAAAATCGGGCTGTTACCGGTTGTGTGGCTACGGCTATGGCACAGGTGATGGCTTATTATAAGCATCCTAAACAATTGTTGCAGGATATTCCTGAATATACTAAGAAATGGTATGGCAGGGATGTAGCCGTTCCTGGTATCAGCAAGAGCGATGGCGTATATGATTGGGACAACATGTTACCTTTCTATAGTACTGCCGAGGGTAGTTATACCGAAGCACAGGCCAATGCCGTAGCCAAACTGATGTTCCATTGTGGAGCTGCCGTGCAGATGGGTTATGGTAGTTCGTCGGGTGCAAATCTTACGCCAGCGCCTTTGGCTAAGTATTTCGGATATGATGCCGATATGATGCTGGATTTGTCCCGTTCTTTATATTCCCTGACAGAATGGACTCAGATTCTTGACAATGAATTGGCTGCTGGACGTCCGGTTTTCTATTCAGGTTCTTCTACTGATGGTGGTCATCAGTTTATCTGTGATGGTTCCGATGGACAGGGACTTTATCATATCAACTGGGGCTGGGGAGGCTATCAGAATGGTTATTTCGATGTTACGATCTTGAATCCTGAGAAGGGTGGTGTCGGCTCCGGTAATGCACAGGATGGTTACAACCGCAGTTGTAGTATGTTGGTTGGTGTGGCTCCTGATAATGGTAAGGTAGATGAGCCTGTAGCACCTTTCGCTCCTATTGTGCAGAGCTATTGGGATAAAATGTCTGTTTTTGAACTGACTAAGGATACAAGAAATCAGGTCTCAGATAAGTTTGCTCTGAAAATACAGAATTATTTCTGTAATCAGAGTCGTCAGGAAATGACAGGCTCTATCGCTTATGGTATATTGAAGTCTGATGGTACTTATGTTCCAATCTCTGGGGTTAAGGAATTCTCTTTTAAGGGTATCCAAGATAATGGCAGAACTTATGGTAATACTTTCTTGTTTGAATTTGATTATGTTTTCCCAATCGGACAGACCACGATCTATGCGATTTACAGTACCGATCATGTTCATTGGAACAAATGCGCTAATTCTGAAATGCGGCCTTATGTCGTTGAGGCTACAGCTCAAAAACTGACTCAGGTTCGCTCGCAATTGAAAGCAGATATCACTCCAACCGAAGAACTATTGGGTGGATTAACCAATGGCTTTGAAATTACTATCCAGAATCAGGGTGATATCGAATATTTGGGAGCCATCAATATCTTCAGCAATACGACTGCTACAATGCCAGACCAAGCCGCGCTGGATGTTTATGTCACGGTTCCAGCACATAGTTCTATTACCAGAAAAGTAGAGTTGTCTCCTTCGGAAGGTGATTTATATCTTTGGTTGACTGATGCAGGAGCAGAAAATGTCTTTGTTAATGGCAAAAAGTTTACGGTGGGAGCTACACCTGCAGCCCCTGTATTCACAGTTGTAAAAGCATGGACCAATGCGGCTCCAAATGAATATGAGACCGAAAAGGCGACTTATGGTAGTAATAAAGTGAAAGCTCCAAAGACGAATGATGCTTTTGCCCAATTCAATTTTGCTATCAAGAACGATGGAGGTACAGCTTTGTTGAAATATGCCTTGGTAGCATATAGTACGAATAAAAGAAACTTTGTTCCTCGTTTTGAGACGGTACGCATTCCTGGTAATGGAGCGACCACTACGATTTCTAAGTCTTTTGACCCTAACGAGTTGGGCGGCAATACAATCATCTCTGATTTGTGGTTCATGAGTTTGACAGATAATGAATATTACGATATTCCAACCACTTTGTCTAATAATAGACTTGACATAGTTTCGGGTGGCTATTATCCGTTAAAGCCATTTAACTTGGTTGTCTATGTAGCTGGTCAGCCTTCTGGTATTTCAACCATTTCCTTGAACAAGGGTATCTATGGTGGCAATGGCGAGATTATCATATCATCTGACCGCTCTCAGACCGTAAAGATCTGTAATCTGAGTGGACAGAAAGTAACTTCAGTTGCAGTTCAGGCAGGTGAAAGACAAGTGATTCCTGTGCCTTCAGGCATTTATATTGTAAATGGAATCAAAGTGATTGTGAAGTAATACCATCGTGAAATAGGATGAATGTCTCCAGCGTGATGGTGGAGATAAAGAGAAAAGTCCCACAGATCTCACAGATTTACACAGATTTAAGTTTTTGGTGTCGAAAAAAATATCTGTGTAATCTGTGAAATCTGTGGGAAAAAGAAAAAAGAGCCACAAATCTTTCGATTTGCAGCTCTTTGTACCCAGACCCGGGATCGAACCGGGATGGATTGCTCCACTGGTGTTTGAGACCAGCGCGTCTACCGATTCCGCCATCTGGGCGAATGCCTCTCGGCTTATTTGCGGTTGCAAAGGTACTAATAATTTTTGAACTGGCAAACTTTTTGCCGACTTTTTTTCAAAAAAATGCATTTTTGTTTCGAAAACACTAAATTTTTGTTGTTTTTCACCTTATCTATATTAATTTGTGGAAAAAAACTTGGTTGGTTCACATATATTTTTTACCTTTACATCAGAATTTCAAAACTAACAATTAAGTTTCTTGATATATGACAATAAATGATAGCAACAATTATTGCGTGATACTCGCAGGTGGTAAGGGTAGAAGACTTTGGCCATGCAGTCGAAGCAATTACCCGAAACAATTTATCGATTTCTTCGGGGTGGGGCGTACTCAGTTGCAGCAGACCTACGATAGAATGGTGAAGATTGTGCCTGCCGACCATATTTTTATCAATACTAATGAGGAATATGTGGAACTGGTCAGGGAACAGTTGCCGCAGATTCCTGCTGAACGAATCATGGCAGAACCGATTCATCGCAATACGGCTCCAAGTGTAGCTTGGGCAAACCATCGTGTTTCGCAGTTGAATCCGAAAGCCTGCTTGATTACCACTCCTTCTGATCAGGCAGTTTTCAATGAGGAAGCTTTCAAGGAAAATGTACTGAAAGGACTGGCTTTTGTTGCTGAAAACGACAGATTTCTCTCGTTAGGTGTAAAACCAACCCGTCCTGAACCAGGATATGGTTATATCCAGTTGGGCGATGCAGAAGGGGATAATCTCTATAATGTTCAGTCATTTACAGAGAAGCCTGAGCGTGATTTTGCCAAAATATTTGTTGATAGTGGTGAATTTTATTGGAATACAGGTATTTTCATTTCCAATGTCAAGCATTTACGCGAGAGTTTTTCTCAAATTCTGCCTGCTGTATTGAGAGGTTTCGATGAGTCTTATCGCACTTTTGATGTGGAGACAGAGAATGCCTATATGAAGCAGAATTTCCCTTCATATCCAAATATTTCCGTAGATTATGCCATCTTAGAGAAGTCAGACAATGTATCTGCATTGAAGTGTGATTTCGGTTGGGCTGACCTCGGCACCTGGCACAGTATCTATGAGGCAATGCAGAAGAGCGAGGAGGATAATGTGATCATAGATAGTGATGTCATGATGGAAAACTGCCATCGTAATGTCATCAAACTGCCAAAGGGCAAACTCGCAGTTCTCAATGGTTTGGATGGTTTCATTGTAGCAGAGAAGGATAATGTACTCTTGATCTGCAAGAAAGAAGATTCCTCTGCATTGGTTCGCAAATATGTGAATGAAGTGCAAATGAAGAAGGGCGAAGAATACATTTAATTAAATGAGAAATGACAAATGAGAAATGAGAAATGCAGCAAGATAGCCGTTCATTTCTCATTTCTCATTTGTCATTTCTCATTTTTCAGTCTTTCTCATTTTTTTGAAATTCTGTGTAGATCTTGTTAGAGATTTCCTTGAATTCCTCTTCAGTCAGTTTGAGATGTTCTTTGCGGAAGTTGACATCAGCCTCACTGTTCATAGGGATGAGGTGGATGTGTGCATGAGGAACTTCCAGACCCAAAACAACCTGTGCCACTTTTTTGCAAGGGAAAGCAGCCTTGATGGCCTTTGCCACTTTCTTGGCGAATACTTCAAACTCAGCGAGGTCTTCGTCTTCCATATCAAAGATATAATCCACTTCCTTGCGAGGAATGACCAAAGTGTGTCCCTTGCCGATAGGACTAATGTCTAAAAAAGCGTAGAACTTATCGCTTTCTGCGCACTTGTAGCTGGGAATCTCTCCCGCTGCAATCTTAGAAAAAATGCTTGCCATAATCTCTTTCAATTAAACATTTATAATAGAAACTTTATTTCTCTCTCTTCGTATCATTCTCATTTGATATTTTATTTAGTGGGCTTACATGTCATAATAAAAGGAACTGCCATAAGGGCTTGGGAGCCGATATGATAGTTCCTTTATTTTTATTCAAATGAGATCTTGTCGATACGGAGCTTGATGGTGCCGCGAGGAATCTTGATTTCTACAATCTCGCCCACCTTCTTGTTGAGCAATCCCTGTGCGATAGGAGTCTTGATGGAAATTTTGCCTTCCTTCAAGTTAGCCTCGCTTTCGCTCACGATAGTATATGTCATCTTTGCCTTGTTGACCATGTTGGTCATTTCCACCTTAGACATAATCTGCACGCAATCGGTGCTCAACTGCTTGGTGTCGATGATCTTAGCCTCGGCAATGGTGAGTTTGATACGATTGATTTTATCTTCAAGATGAGCCTGTGCCTCCTTAGCGGCATCATACTCTGAGTTCTCACTTAGGTCACCCTTGTCTCGGGCTTCAGCAATTGCGGCTGATGCCTTTGGGCGCTCTACTGTAGTGAGCTGTTTTAGTTCTGCTACGAGTTTATCGTAACCTTCTTGTGACATGTAAGCCATAATTCTTCTTATTAATTTATAGTTATTAATGTGATTTCTTAGAGGGGTAAAAAATAAAGAATCCCGGTGCCAGTTAAGCACCGGAATCCTGTATCTTTTATCTCTATTGAATTATCTTTGTTTTTCTATTCTTTTGCAAAGATAGGACTTTATTTCCATATCTCCAAACTTTTTCAATGAAATTTCTCAAAAAAGCCGCCTTTTCCTTTTACGTATTCCATTAAATCATTAAAAATCTGATTATTACGGAGAATTTCAGGATTACCGGTCATAATCATTTGCCTTCTTGCACGAGTGATGGCTACGTTCAGTTTACGGTCGATGATATGACCGTCTTCTATAAAACTGTTTCCTGCCAGGAAGTCCAGTTGCCAGATGTTCTGGATGGTAAAACTGTAGATGATGACATCACGCTGGCTGCCCTGGTATCTTTCTACGGTGTCGATGCTGATTTTCTCCAGTTCTGGAATACCAAGTTTCTCGATTCCCTTGCGCACCATGGCTATCTGGTTGCGGTAAGGTACGATGACTCCCACTGTTTTCTGACTATCGAACTGATCTCCGTAATATCGGTGTATGCGGCGAAGTATATCTACTACGATTTCTGCTTCGTTGGCATTGATCTTGTCGGAAATATTCGGCTCCTTGCAGAATTCTGATGGTATGAATATCATACGATGATTCTTCAGATGTTCATCGAGTTCATCCTCTGATGGGAGAGAATAGGCAAGTTGGGTTTCCAACTGGTGCTTGCATGGCACCGGTTCCAGTTGTTCCCGGCGATAGAACATCTTGTTCGGGAACTCGGCTATTTCCGGATGCATACGTCCTTGACGGCGCAAAATGCCGATGAAATCGGTACGATGCTCATGGTCTTCCCAGCGGATGAGGCGCTCGAAAAGGGAGTTGCGGCAGTTGGTAAGGCAGATGTCCTGTAGAATACTCATATCCATCAGGCTGTTCTGCTGACTGTCGTTGATGGTAGGAATGGCAGAGTCCTGTTCACTCTGCTGTACCACCGCTGGCAGTTGCTTATAGTCTCCGATGAGGATAAACTTGTCTATAGCTGAAAGCAATCCGATGAGATTGGGTTCCAGAATCTGACTCGATTCATCGATGATGGCAAGCTTGAAATGCTTCAGATTGAAGATGAAAGGCTTGGAGGTCATCATCGAGGTTGTTCCCACGATGACGCGCGTACCTATTATATATTGTTTGATGGCTTCCAACTTCGGACATTGGGCAATGGCTTTTTCTATCAGATATGGACGGAATCGCTCATCGCAGGAATATTCGCTGCCAAGTCGCAGAAATGGGATGCTGGAATCTACCAGCATTTCGCAGATTTCATCCACGGCACGGTTGGTATAGCTCATCAGTAGGATAGAGGAGGCTGGCTTTTGAGCCGTCTTTCCACCAGCAGCGATGCTTTCTGCTGTCGGCATTTCTGTTCCATCGTTCAATGCTTCTTCTACCATAAACTTCAAGGCACGACTTGTCTTTCCTGTTCCCGGAGGTCCCACGAGCAGAAAGTAATCCTGTGCCTGTTTGGCTCTCAGGATGATATCGTCAAGTACATCGTCATAATGTCTGGTCAGCGTGAGCGAGGTGTTGCGGCGGGGAGGACGCTGACCTAATAGCAAGTCGCGCTTCTCTTGAGGTGCACAGATAAACTGGTGCAGATTGCGGATGCTTCCACCGGTGCTGGCATCGGTAGTACCATGCTCGATAGCGTATGGCTTGTCCATTTCGAAGATGTCAGCATTCTGTTGACCATCGTTGAGATGTACCACGATTTCATGGGAATGAATCTCCTGCAATACACCTTTATATAATATAGCTTTCCTGACGTCTGGTTCTTCTTTCTGTTTGTAGGTATAGAGATATACCATGTCGCCGATACGGAAATTGGGCAGGAAGTCCTTGCCTTGGTCGGGTACGCTCAGGGTAATGGTATCGTAACCGCTACCTTCGCCACTCTGATCCTTTCTGATGATATGAAGGTCGGTATAGATGTTGCCCGCATCCTTTTTCTCGGCAAGGGGCATCGTCCAGAGATCGCTGCTCGAAGTATTGGTTCCTTCCTGGGCACCTACTTTGGAAATCATCTGTTCGCGGAGCACAAAAGTCATCATCCTGCAGAAGTAGGCTTCTTCTAAAGGACTGAGTGCATGAAGCGGGTCGGTGATGTCTGCCAGTTGTGGCTTCAGGTACTTGTTGTAGAAGAAGTCCTGGGTGCCTGCTACATTGAGAACATCAGGGGTAAACTCATTCAGCGCATGCTCGAATCCCTTCTTGGCTATTTCAAAAGAAGCGGCAACGAGTTGGTTGCGATATTCTATGGCTTCCCTGAAAAGTTTCTGGTAATAGGCTACCACCATCAGTCCGTTCTGCGGCTGGTACTTGGAGTAGAGCAGACGGATGTTGACGAGATTGTTGCCCAACTTGAAGTTGTGCTGCAATACACCATAGTAGAGCAGCAACTGTACATAGTGGGGCACCAGCTGGAAACTGTGGTAGTTAGGGTCTGCCTGATGGCTTTCGATATTGAGGTTTCGTCCTGATTTCTGTTCTACGAGAAGTTTGCAGTCGGTGGTCATCAAATCGACGCGTCCCTGTATGCCAAGGGCTTCGCACACGAATGACGGCTCCAGGATGGCTTTCTTCCGGTCGTAGATGCCCTCGCCCCGAAAGGCATTCATCTGTGCCTGGGAGACGGTGCGTGGGAAGAGAATATCCACTACCTGCTGCAGATTGTAAGCCTGCAGGTTGGCATCGGTATAGAATTTCTTGGCATCAAACCAGGGACAGGTGCAAAATTCCAGAGCCTTTTCTCTGAAATTGCTCTTGATGGTTTCGTTCACCTGATACTTGCCATGCGAATTGATGATATCGTCGAGCGCAGCACCGGCAA
Source organism: Prevotella sp. AM42-24 (assembly GCF_003461825.1). Lineage (NCBI taxonomy): Bacteria > Pseudomonadati > Bacteroidota > Bacteroidia > Bacteroidales > Prevotellaceae > Prevotella > Prevotella sp. AM42-24. Next base: position 89,673 of record NZ_QTXV01000006.1, read on the forward strand.
AGTTACCAAGTAGGGTAGCCTGAGTGTTGGCACGGGGTTTCATCAGATTCAAGAGATACAGCAGGGGATGATGACCGAACTCGGTAAAGCAGGCTGCGATACTACTGATGTCGATGAGATAATCCGGTTCAACGATGATGAGTCGGGGTGTGATGACTGGTTGACGTATCTGACAGTCGAGCAGGTTGAGCTGCATGCCTTCCTCCAATATTTCGCAGAGATAGGTATGGTCGATGCCGTTTGCCTCATCTTTGAGACAAACGAGATGTTCTTCCTCATCAGTATCATGGTCGATATCCACATGGATGAAGTCCGAGTCCCAGTTTTTCACGATGCAGCGGATGCGTCGGTTGCTGATGTCGAGTCCCTTCTGGTAGGGGCGGTTGGTATGTGGGATGAGAATGGTCAGTTCATGTGGAATATCAGCCTGGAATACGGCAGAGATGAAGATGGCGAGCGCACGGGCATCGTACTTCAGATCTTCCTCCGATAGAGGTTCCTGCTTGTTGCTGTGTCGGCGCATGGTCTGGATGGCAATCTTGTCGGCTATTTTGATGCCATGTACCTTGCAGAGATAATCCACCTGGGCGAAAAGGTTACCGAAAGCTTGTTTCGTATTCTTCACTCCTTCGTGGCAGCAGAGGATGAGCGTATCGTGCATCATCTTGTTGCGTGTAGCAGGTTCCAGGTCAGGAAGCATCAAGAGTTCCCTTACCCGCAGGAAAAGTTCTGTGGCGGATATGTTGTTTTGATTCATAGGCAACAAAGTTACGAAAATTATAAATACTCTTATAATAAAGGTATTTATAATTATTGATAATTAACTGTTAACTTTGGGGATCTGCTAATTGTGGACACCTCTTTTGAAAGAAAAAAGCAAAAACCGTGGTAATTTTAACTAAATTGCCACGGTTAACTTTCATTATTCTTCTATTTTGTTATTGAAATAATTGGTCAAGAGTTATCAGGTGATTGATGATACTTGCATGCATATTGGAACTAAGTCCCATTGTTGTCACCAAAACTGTTTGTATTGAGCGAGTCTTGTTATGCATCTTACTATTTGCGAAAGCGTCTATCTTGTGACGTATATTCTCCTCGGCATCTTGTGTGATAGTAAAATTACCTGTTGAAAATTTCATTTCGCAGAGATAATCTGTTTGAGCACTTTTACTCTCCATGACTAAATCTATTTGAGCACCTTTTCCGTCTTCAGCTTTTCCACACCAACTGTAGTTTCTTTCCACCGAATGGATGCGTAAAGTGTCTTGTATGTTTTGCAGATGCTCTATGCTCAGAAGTTCAAACGTATCTCCAGCCCATGTGTAGAATGTGGCTGTCCCATGGATAGTGTTCCACCCTCCTTGTTTGACTTGTTTGCCATGAACAAATCTCAGATAGAATAGAGAAAAGAAATCTTTTAGCTGATATACAGTTTCGACTCTTTCCTTTCCATAACGGGGATACTCTCTCGTAATTCCTGATTCTCTCAGGTTGTCAAGTAGCTTTGTCAGGGTACCCCCGGTTTTGATACCTGTAGCCTTGGAAAGCTCTGATTGAGTCATTCCATAGAACTTGCTGCCAATAGCTTTGACGATGTCTACGTATTTTTCTTTGCTAGAATAAAGTCCTGTATAAACATCTTTGAATTCCTGATGAATCAATTCATCAGCAAAGAATATGCTGTCAATGTTGTCTGTCATTGTTCTATCGTTGCGGAGTTTATCCAGATAATAGGGGATTCCACCTATAGCCATATAACTCACGCACATTTCATAGCGTGAGAGATGAAAACCATTTTTCTTGTAGTACTTTTCGCATTCTGCTAGAGTGAAAGGGAATAGTTTGATGGTTTCCGTGAGTCTTCCATGCAGGCCTCCATAGTCATGTATCACATTATCAAGCATCCAACTTGTAGCCGATCCACAGACAATGAGTATAATATTTCGTTCACTGTCTGCCCATGAATTCCAAAAATATCCCAGTTCTGCTATCATTTCTGATGATTGAGGTCCTGCAAGCCATGGAAGTTCATCGATAAAAATGATTTTCCTTCTGTTTCTTTTTCCTTCCAGAACTTTTCTCAAAAGTAAGAATGCCTCTCTCCAACAAGTGGGTTTGGACTCCTTTGTTGATAATCCTGCAATCACTAACGAATCATAGAAATGCGCAAGTTGAAGTTGGCGATAAGACTCATAGTCCTTGTCTCCGTCTTTAATATAAGTGCCTACTGCTTTGAAGAGAATCTTCTTTCCAAAGCATTCGCTTACGAGATAAGATTTGCCTACTCTTCGACGACCATAAATGGCTACAAGTTCAGACTTCTTAGACTTGTATATTCTATCGAGTATATTTATCTCTTTATTTCTTCCTATGATTTTTGCGTAACTCATTGTAAGATAGTTTTGTAATGTTGGTTGCAAAGGTACGTTTTTTTTAGGAAAATGTCAAGGAAACTACTTAGAAAATCAGCGAAAACGATTAAAATTTCTTGCTTTTCGCTGATTTTCTAGAAAGAAATTGCACTTTTCTTCTGATTTTGATGCAGGAAAATTACACTTTTCCTATAAAAATGATGCCCTAAAACAGCACTTTTCTGATTCTTTCTTAAAATTCCGATAAGAATCCTATTTGGCTGCAAAGTAATAAAAATAATGCAGAAAACCTTGCGGATTCAAGAATATTTCGTAAATTTGTAGCCCTCTATATTATATAATAAGGTATAAAGACTTAGATTATGACAAAAGAAGAATTGATGCACAGAGCCATTGAGCTCTCAGAAAATAGCGTAAGAAACGGTGGCGGTCCTTTTGGAGCTGTCATTGCCAAGGATGGAATCATCATTGCTGAGGCTTCCAATAGTGTGACGATTGACAAGGATCCTACAGCTCATGCAGAGGTAAACTGCGTACGACAGGCTTGCTTCAAACTGAAAACCTTCAATCTGGAGGGTTGTGAAATCTATACCTCCTGCGAACCTTGTCCGATGTGCTTAGGTGCCATCTATTGGTCACATCTTGATCGTATCTATTATGCCAACGACCGAAAGGATGCAGCCAAGATTGGTTTTGACGATGAGTTTATCTATGAGGAAATAGACCGCAAGATAGAAGACCGTCACAAGCCGATGATTGCGCTGATGAGAGATGAGGCGTTGGGGGCTTTCCGTATGTGGGAAGAGAATACGGCTAAGACGGAATACTAAAGCTTTTAGAATAAAGCTAAAAACTAAACGAGGCTCTGATGAAATGAATTGACATCAGAGCCTCGTTCGTATAGTTATCTGCCGATGGAAAAATAACGCGATAGGCAGTTGGAAATTTCTCCTTGGGCAGGGAAGAATTTTTTCCTGGGCAGGGAAAAATGAAAGTGGGGTAAGGGTACCGTTTGGCTCCCTCTTTGTTATTGTCCTCCTAATCTGTCAAAAAAGGTGACAATCTCCTCGAATGTCTTGAATTCATCGCTGCCATATTCGATCGTTGTTCCCATGAAATCCTCTGCAGGATGTGGGTCAATGAAGTAGTCACCATAGAGCAGATTCTTCTGATTGGTGAAGAGAATATGGTTGTAGGCTGGGGTAGAAAGATATTCCTCCACCCAGGTCTGTACCTTCGCCATATACTCATGGTCGTTGGTAGGTGCTGAGGCTACGATATATACATTGTAGTATTCGATGAGCATCTCGTAGGCCTTGTGCATACTGCTTGTGGCTTTCCAGTAACTGTCGTGCAAAGCGTCGAAATCGATATATACGATAGGGCGTTCCTTCCCGTTTTGCTTGTCATCTATCCAGCGGATGACCGGACAGAGATAGTGGAAGGCTACCTTGTCGATGAGGCGGTGCTCGCCATGGAAGCGGATGGCATTGGGATAATGCTCATGGAAGAGGTCGAAGGTATGCACTAATGGGTCCTTGTCTCCGAAGAGACCATATACCCTTGCCTGTTCCTCTGGAGTGATATTCTGAAAGCATCGTTCGGTAATGTCACGGTATTCCTTGATGAGTCCCTTGGTCACCATCAGTTCGTTGACACCATCCTTTCGTGGATTCTGAAATTCCTGTTTACCGGTCATACTGCTCATGGTATTGCCCATTTCGAAAGCTGGGTTTACGAGGATGCGGTCGGTACCTTTCAGCATTTCTGTGTACATACCGCCCATGGAGGTACCGATAATCAGGTCGGGTTTCTCTGTTTCTTGCAACTTGAGGAGCATTTCCATACCTTCTTCCGGATGTACGGGTATGTCTTCAGCCACGAAGGTAGCATTGGGCATGAGATCCTGAAGCATCTTTACAGTTCCGCTCTGTCCGGAAGAGAGGAAACCGTGAACATACATGATTTTCTTGCCCGACATGAGGTCGGGGAATTGCTTGATATATGGATTTTCCATTGTCTTTGAATTTTTAATTGCCCTGCAAAAGTACATCTATTTGCAGACAAATCAAAATAAATGGGAGAGAAATTTCACTTTCTCAGTTTTTCTTTGTACTTTTGCGCCATCTTTTTGGACTCCAAGAGGTTCTTTTCGGAAATTCTATTAGATTTTTATCGAAATATAATAACATACGACATGAAACAGTCAATAGAAAATCTCTACAAACTTGACGGTAGGGTGCCCGTCGGTAAAGCACTCCCATTTGGTCTTCAGCATGTGTTGGCAATGTTTGTAAGTAACATTGCGCCAATTATGATTCTTGCCGGTGCTGTCGGGTTGGACAGCTCTATCAGCGCCGTTCTTATCCAGAACTGTATGGTTATCGCCGGTATTGGTACTTTGGTACAGCTTTATCCGGTATGGCGCATCGGTTCACGCCTCCCTATCGTGATGGGTATCTCCTTCACCTTCCTTTCTCTTGCCATCAGCATTGCTGCTGCCCATGGAATGGGTACGCTCATCGGAGCGGTCATCATCGGTGGTCTCGTGGAAGGTACACTCGGACTTTTTGCCAAGTATTGGATCAAACTGATTCCTCCTGTAGTAGCCGCTACGGTGGTTACAGCCATTGGTTTTTCACTTCTTCCTGTGGGTGCCAATTCTTTTGCCGGAGGTCAGGGTGCTGCGGATTTCGGTAGCATGAACAACTGGATTGTGGGTTCTGTCACCTTATTGGCTTGTCTTCTCTGTCAGATTTTTGCCAAGGGATTCCTTCGCTCTCTTTCTGTGCTCGTAGGTTTGATAGTGGGTTATATCCTTGCTTGTTTTATGGGTATGATAGACTATAGTGGTCTTACCAATCTTTCTATCATCGCCTTGCCTCGTATTCTGCCTTTTACTCCAGAGTTTAATATTGGTGCCATCCTTTCTGTTGTGGCTGTATATCTGGTTTCTGCTACAGAGACCATCGGTGATACGTCAGCGCTTTGCAATAGTGCCCTGAAGCGTGATCCTAATACCAAGGAGATGGGTGCGGCTGTCTGCTGTGATGGTTTTGTAAGTTCGGTTTCTGGTCTTTTCGGATGTACTCCTATTACATCTTTCAGCCAGAACGTAGGTTTGGCTGCCATGTCGGGCGTGGTCAATCGCTTCACAATTGCCATGGGTGCCATCATCATGATTATCGGTGGTGTATTCCCTGCTATCGGTTATGTTCTTACAACCATTCCGCAGGCTGTATTAGGTGGATGTACTATCATGATGTTCGGTAGCATCCTCTTTGCAGGTTTCGGCATGATGGCACGTACGGGTTTCTCCCAGCGCAATATGGTGATTGTGAGCCTCTCGCTCAGTGTGGGTCTCGGTTTCACTCAGGCAACGGGTATGTTTAATATCTTCCCTGAGATTGTACGTACCGTATTTGCAGACAACTGTGTGGCTGTAGTGTTCCTGCTCGCAGTTATTCTGAATCTTGTATTGCCTAAGAATTTGGAAAAATAAAAAAGACAGGTCATCATTTTCTTATCCGGTGGAATAGAGCAGGAATGGGAATGATGGCTGTTAATCATCAATCATATCAATTTCAAATCAGAATAATGGATTTACTGAAAGAAAGAATTATGCAGGAAGGCAGATGCTTTCCTGGAGGAATCCTGAAGGTGGATAGCTTTGTGAACCATCAGATGGATCCTATCTTGATGATGGACTTGGCGAAGGAGTTTGTCAGACTCTTCAAGGACATCAAGTACAACAAGATTGTCACAATCGAGGCTTCGGGTATTGCTCCTGCCATTATGGTGGGTTACCTGACCCATCTTCCTGTAGTCTTCGTAAAGAAAAAGAAGCCAAAGACGATGGAAGGTATGATTACCTCGGTGGTTCACTCTTTCACCAAAGACTGTGACTATACGGTATGTGTAAGTGACAGTTATCTGACTCCTGATGATCATGTTATCTTCATCGACGACTTCCTTGCCAATGGTAATGCTTCCAAGGGTGTGATGGATCTCTGCGAGAAGGCTGGTGCCACGATTGAGGCAATGGGCTTCATCATCGAGAAGGCATTCCAGCATGGTGGTGATTTCCTGCGTAAGGAAGGTATGCGTTATGAAGCGCTCGCTACCGTAGAGAGCCTGGATGATTGCAAGATTGTTTTGAAGTAATCATCTTTCAATTAGATATACATAAAAATGCAGTAGTACTTCGTTGGCAGATGAAGTACTACTGCATTTGCTTATGAAGCCTATTGCATTTGCTTATGAAGTTAACTTCGATGTGCTTTGAAGTTAACTTCGTTATTTGATGATTTCGGCAGCGTAGGTTCCCATCGCTTTATAGCCTGTTGGATTCGGGTGGAGCCAGTCGTTGCTCACATATTCTTTTTTCATGCGTCTGTCATCCTTCGGGTCCTGAAGAAGTTTGGCAAAGTCGAGGATTCCATCCACCTCTTTGTTCTTGGCTTGGTTGCGAATCCATTCGTTCACGGTTTGACGTGCTGCTTCATGGAAGGGAGAGTAATATCCTGCTCCCTTGAAAGGGGTGATCGTGCCCAAATAGACTTTTAATCGGCGTGCCTTTGCCTTCTTGATCATTGCCTGATAGCTCTCGATGAGTTGACGTGCTACGGTTTCGCTATATCCGCTTTTGGCGGCACCTATATCATTTATTCCTTCAAAGATAATGACTTTTTTCACTCCTGCCTGAGCCAATACATCTTTGTCGAATCTTTCCTTTGCCAAAGCACCGAATCCTCCTGGCACCACCACACGGTTGTTGCCAATGCCCAAGTTGAGTACGCCTTGGTTGGTAATTTTATATTTCAGTTGGAGCATTTCCGACATGACGTCTGGCCAACGGTTCTGGGCATTGTCGGTAGAGCATTTTCCGTCGGTAATGGAATTGCCTATGATGGCGATGCTGCTGAGGTCAGTCCTCATTGTATATATGTCGATGCCGCTGATGTTGTACCAGTGGTTCTCTCGGAAAGCCTTCTCGAAGTTGGAGTGAGCATTGGTTACACCTTTCATGATATAAGAGGTGGTGCGGGAACCCATGTGGACGGTAGGGACTGTTGGGGCGGAAGTATAGTTGATGGTGATGGCAAGTCGCTGGAGAGGCTTGAGGTCATAGGGCAGGGCGTCGCTTGTGATGCTTTTGCCTGCTGGAATCGTAACCTTGTATTGATTGCTGAATTTGAGATATTTCGCACTCTTGGGGTCGATGGCGAAAGAGTCTTTGGCATGGGCAATATAGATAGAACGGATGACAACCGGTTCGGTACTATAGATATTGCTCAGTTTCAGACGAATCATATCGCCTCCGATGCTCACCTTGACCACCTGTCTCACGGAGCGGTTGGACATATTGTTATTATAGGGCATGAAGCTCTTCACGACGGTTTGTGGGGCAGTAGCCCATGTGCCTATCCATCCCTGTGCCGTAGCATTGATTGTTATAGCGCAGAGGAAAATAAAAAATGCAATAATTCTTTTCATTCTTCTCTTATAATATGTGATATATAAAAAGGGGCGATGCATTTTTCAGCACCGACCCAGTCAAATCTTATGTATCTATCTCTTAGCTCTGTCATATTCTGCCTCCTTATTTTAAATTATTCAGCATTGTTTATTTTTCATTGCCCTGCGTTCAAAATCACAATTCGTGATTGCGCTTTCTTCAATAAGGCCAAAAAGTCTATAAACTTTTCTTTTGTCCACGTTTCCATTCTATGGCCTGTTCTGTCAACCTGTATTGTTGGCGAGGATGGTTTGGGATATCAGGATATTTACGCTCTATAGCCCCTTCGTCGAGGGCTGGCAAAATATAGGTTGTCCTAAATCTCAGTCGGCTCTTTAATCCACAAGTTTTCATCATTTCCCCTGTTGATAAATAATCTTCAGAAACAGCTAGAATTAAATCTTTAACTTGGTTCGTACTTGGTTCGTACTTGGTTCGTACTTGGTTCAAATTTAATCCCAGTTGCATCCCCACAGGAGTCTTCATCGGATCGGTTACAGGCCGCACGAATGTCACGCAAATGAAGCCACCGTTGATGCTCCACTTCGGTTCTGGGGCATTCTGTGCCTTGCAAGCCTCCATGATACGGAATGCGCCAGACCCCCAACTTTCAAGGAAAGTGGTGCGGTAAAGCACTTCCGCCATGATGGGATTGTATGGATAGGAACTGTGTGACTGTTTGATTGTTTCTGTGTTGAGTTGTGGCGGCAATACACCAGGATTCTCAATCTCTATGCGGTCATCATATATGGCAATACTTGGCGTAAGGTTGTACTTCTCGAACTGCCTATGACAAAGGCTGTTTGTAAGGGCTTCCCTCAACGCTTCGGCTGGCACCTCCATATTTTCCTCACGACGGAAGCCAACAATTTTGCCACTCATGTTCAGGTGTTTCAAGAAGAAAGCCATACCGGCATCAAGCAGTTGGAAGAAATTTCCTTCCACCCTTTGGTTGTCGATGAACTCTATCTTATTGATTCCGCGGAAACGAGCCAAACGCAGCTGCATCTGCGTGTAGCCCCTTAATTTGGTGGAAAACAGGGCGGCAGCAGCGTTATTGGGAACGCCATCGTTCATTAGTTCAAGCTTTCTGAGTACATCCGAAAGAGGCTCTGTCAAAGCTGTGGCTGGCATGCGGTTCTTCTCCACGCCGAGCCGTATAGCTCCCCTGATGAGTTTCTCGTCCATATCATCAATGGTTATGTCATCAGCCGACTGTCTCTCCCAGGCATAATAGTTTGGTTTGTTGGCACGCAGCCGTTCCTCAAACATATTGCGAGGCATCAGCTTCGTGGTACTTTCAACCTTATAATATGGGCTACCATGATAGGTATAAGGTGCCGTTCCCCAAACGAATGCTTCGAAATACATTGCTATGACTTGACAGCCTAGTCTATCGGGCACGTCAATGTATTGAATGTCAATCGAAACTGCAGGTTCGAGACCACTCAACGCTTGGGCTATCTCTCTTTGTGTATTATCCGTAACCTCCTGTCCGAGAATTTTAAGAGACTTAGGGGCTACACCGAACACCAGCCAACCGCCAGCACCATTGAGGAATGCACAGGCAGTGTGCATACCATCCTTCAACTCACCTGTAGTTTTTTTCAACTCCAAATGTACGTTTTCATCGTTGGCTATAAGCCTTTCAAGTTCCTCTATGTTCATAGTCGCCTTTTTGTTTCTTTGTCTTCTTCATTTCCTCCCGAAGAAATGCGTCATACTCACTTACGATGTGTTTCTTGATTCAATCTTCAGCAGGTCAGTCATCTTTTAATGCTATAGGGGTTTAGAGAATCTGATACCATAGTTTTTCTCTACATCTTTCAGGTCTCCTCCATTTTGTACACAATCACGAATCTCCTTCTTAATCTTAATAAGTTTCAGAAAGAAGTTTTCATTTTTCTTTTTGTCCATATTCTACCTCCTTGTTTTAATGATTCAACATTCGTGCTGCAAAGATTATGCCAGCGAGCGCAATGAGAGTTTACTTTCAGCTTGCCGAGTGCAGCTTTTCTTCTGCAAAGATACGCTTTCCTTCTGAAAGATGCAAAGAATTATTGAAAAATGATTGAGGATGAGGGAAATAAAAAGAAAAGCAAAGAAAAAAGGCTTTTTTGTTGTCACTATCAAAATATTTATGTACTTTTGCAAAAACAAAAAACCCGGGGTCATCACCAGCATCGAATAATCTGGGAGAGGGCCTTACCGGGACTGCGCTGCAAAGATAAGAATAAAAATGGAATATACCAAAGATTTTTTCGAAAAAGTTTTCTCGACAGATAGAATGAAGAAATATTTCTTGCTCTATCCTGGGGATGAAGTAAAGGCAATTAAGCATTATCAATGTAACATAATGCTTTCCGAAGCTATGTACCCATGTCTTTCTGTCTTTGAGGTAGAACTCCGTAATTCCGTAGTTCGGGAACTTGTGGCATTTGCCAAAAGAGAAGATTGGTATGTCGTTTTCTCTACAACTCCAGGCCTGATGGAACTGAATAAATATATAAGCACAGCTAAGAAACAAATTGCTGCACGAGGAGAAGATATAACCACAGCAAAGATTACAGCAGAATTGACCTGGGGCTTTTGGACCTCCCTTTTTAATAGAAACTACGAACGTATCCTTTGGAAAGACTTAAGGAGAGCTTTCCCTTTTGTGAAGAAAGCTAATCGGCAAAGAAAGGTAGTTGCTAGCTTCTTAAACAAATTCCGTCGCTTGCGCAATAGGATAGATCATAATGAAGCTATTTGTTGGAATCTCGATGAAGTTGAGATGATACACGATGAAATGATGAATGTTATGGGATGGATGAATAAGGAGGTACCAACTTGGTTGTCTCAGTTTGACAGATTTAGTTCTGTTAGCTTGGATATACGTAAAATTATGAATTGGTAAAGCCATATCTAAAAACATATCTCCATGATTAGAGAGTATCGCTTCTTCTGCAAAAATTATGCCAGCGAGCGCAATGAGAGTTTACTTTCAGCTTGCCGAGTGCAGCTTTTCTTCTGCAAAGATACGCTTTTCTTCTGAAAGAAGCAAGGAATTATTGAAAAATGCTTGAGGGTGAGAGAGATAAAAAGAATAAAGGTGTATCCTGAATGCTCGATGAGGAGCAATAAGGATACACCTTTTATTAAATTATTCTCCACGATAAAAGCCATTATTGCTCATTTCCGACCATTTCAAGAACATTTCCTGATAGTTGTCTTTTACGAATTCACGAATGATTCACTTATCCTTCTGTTGCAAAAAATCCTTTTATTATGCTTGATAATAAATAGTATCTTCTGCATTTGACGGTTTGTATATACCAGCATCTGCGAACAGTCCTTCAAAGCATAAATCTTCGTTTAATTCAGGCCAATGAATACCATATCTACTCAATACGAAAGCCTTACGCTGGGCAGGAGTGGCGTTAGCAAGACGGTTCCAACGACTGAAAGGATAGTTAGCCTTCCAGCCATTTTGGGTTTCTGCCCAAATATGGGCATCGTCAACCCAAACGCGATTTACTCTATATTGCTCCATAATATCTTATTTTTGATTAAAATACTCTTTCCATCTATCTATAATGACCGCCTCATTCTCAGAAATAATAGATTCTATCAAAGCAATATCATGTTTTTTGAATCCATGATTATAAATCTGGGTTAGAGGAGATACATTGTATTTTGTTTCATTTCCATCCTTGATAACATGGACATGAATTGGTTCATGATCATTAGAATAAAACATGAATCTGAATCCGAAAAATATAAATATTGTTGGCATCGTTTCTTTTTTTTGCAAAGATACGCTTTTCTTCTGAAAGCTGCAAAGAAATGACAGGAAAACTTTATGATGGAGAAAGGAGGAAAGAAAAAAGGTGTATCCTGAATGCTCGATGAGGAGCAAAAAGGATACACCTGTATTAATATATGTGATTTAAAAACTTTTCCTTTGGATAAAATTACTCTTCTCTATTGTCTTTGACATCCCACCATACTCTGGTATTTGGGCTGTCTGCACCTTGAATTTTATCAGCAGCTTCGTACTGTGCAGGAGTTGCACTACGGTCCGAAGAACCGTAAGGCATACGATAAGGAACATGATTGATGTTAAGTTCTTTGGAATAAGAACCGGTTACAATAACAGGGAAGTCAAGACGACGCCAATCAGACCAAGCCTCTACACCATCTTCGAAATAGCCGTTGATCCAACGCTGTTTAGCAATCAGCATAATTTTGTTTTCGTCTGTACCCTGGAATTTAACACCATCTTGTGCCAAGTAGTTCTGAAGAACATCATCAGTGTAAGTAAGACCTTTGGCTGTAAATGAAGCAGCAACAGCCTTTTCATATAAATTCTTTGCATCAGCACTAATCCAACCTCTTACAGCAGCTTCTGCCTCGACTAAAAGAACTCGCGCTGCAGAATACATAGTCAATGGCGCATCCTGTGCCTGCATGGCAGGAGCAAAGTCTGAATTGTCCTTGTTGTAATTAGAGACATCTGCCTGTTTGATTCCTAAAGGAATTCCTTTGTATTCACCATTGGCATTTTTTGTGAAATATACCGCACGACGTGGGTCATTTACAACATTCAAAGAATCAACAAAAGCCTTATTTGGAGCAAAGTCTTTACGAGCACCTGTGACAATGTTTGTATATAATGGATTCTCATTGTCGGTATTGGCATAATACTTATATACAAAATTGTCCGCGTTATCTTCGATGGCACCATCATTATAAGCCTCAACAAACCATTGCTTACCATTTGTAGGATCAACATCCGACAACTTGATGGCTGCAAGCATACGAACTGTAGCGTTCATTTTCTTCCACTTTGCAATATTTCCACCATAAATCTTATCGTATGTAGCGTTCAGATTACTTGAGGCATCCATCTGGTCGTATGCTTCTTTCATATCTGCAATTACGCCTTTGTAGATTTCCTCTTGTGTATCCAACTTTGGTGTCAAGTTAGCCTCACCTTGCAATGCCTCTAAATATGGAATCATACCAAATATATCTGTCATGTGGAGATAGAAATACCCCATCAAAGTACGAGCTACTCCAATCTGATTGGCATTGCTACCAAAAGAAGATACGCAAACTTCATTCTTTGTGGCATCATTGGTGTTCATATCAATGATGTTCTTTAAATTTTTCAATACGTAACGGTACGTGTCCATTGTACTACCTGTAAAGAGGTTCATTGTACCATACTGAACATTCTGACGCTCTGCAATATATTGTGGATAAATCAGATATACTGGGTTGTAATAGGTATCACTTCTATTACTAGAATAGCGCTCGTCATTCCAAATATATGGAGTATGACGGGTTACATTAGAAAATAAATAACTTGTATATGCAGATGTTGGCTTATTAGGATTATCATTGATATCTCCAAAGTCGCCACAACTTACTAATGAAGCTCCAGCAACAAAAGCAAGAGCAGTCTTTAATATAATTGATTTCATATATTTATCCTTTATACGATTAGAAAGTTAAGTTTACAGTGAAGCCCCATGAACGAGTAGAAACAGCCTGACCTTGTTCAAACAAAGTACCATCTGTTTCAGATGGATCTACGTTCTTCACTTTGCTATAAAGCAAGAATGGATCTGTAGCAACAAATGCGATACTTGCGGATTGCAAACCGATATGTAATTGGTTCAAAAGAGTCTTAGGCATATTATATGTCAAAGACAATTCACGCATTTTAATATAACTACCATCATATACGTATGGCTCCCAAAGAGTTGACTTCAATCCCTGGAAGTAAGTGTTGGCTTCTACGTATGTGGTTGCAGGGCTATATGTACCATCTTCATTGGCAACAACACCATCTACTCTTACACCACCATTCTCAGAGATATCACCACGAATCTCACCACCACGGTCGTTGGTACCAGCTGTTGCAGAACCGAGACCAGAACCTTCCAACCACATGTTGGTGACAGAAGCGAACTTACCACCTACACGGAAATCGCAAGATGCACGCAATGTAAAGTCATATACACGTACTGCAGTAGAGAAACCACCAGTAAGCTTAGGCTGCATATTGCCAATATACTTCTCTGTAGTTTTATCTATCTGAGGCATCAAGTTGCCTGCTTTATTCTTCTTCAAGATAATATCGCCATTCTCATTGGTCTGCCAGCTACGTGTTACATAGAGGGCACCCATTGGTTTGCCAACCTCTGCATAGCTATACAGATAAGAGAAGAAAGACATACCATCGAGAGTGTATCTTGTCATACCAGGAGCCAATTCTACCAATTTGTTCTCATTATGAGCAATGTTGGCCTCAATAGTCCATTCATAATTTTTAGTCTTGATAGGCTTACCACCCAGAGATATTTCATAACCACGGTTGCGAATCAAACCTGCATTCATCAATCGAGAAGAATAACCAGAAGCAGGACCTACTGTAGTACTGATAATCTGGTTTTTGGTGTCACGGCTATAGTAGTTGATATCACCCCACAAGCGGTTACCCAAGACGCTGAATTCCGTACCAATCTCATAAGATGTTGTGATGGTTGGCTTGATATTTTTATCAATCAACTGTGGATTACCATACATTGAAGCTGTAGAACCATAACGATATCCAAAGTTGTAAACTGTAGACAAACGATATGGTGTCAAAGCAGAACCTACTTGAGCAAATGATGCACGAAGTTTCCAGTAGTCAAGCCATTTTGCCTGCTTAAACCAGTTGCTGGCTACAGCTGCAACAGAAAGACCACCATAAAGATAGCTATTGTTATCTGTAGGAAGTGTTGAGTTCCAATCGTTACGAAGAGATGCATCTACAAAGTAAGTGTCATCCCAACCCAAAGTTACAGTACCGAAGAGGCTCTGTGCCTTTTCTCGTCTTGTATAAGCCTTGTCATAATCGCCAACTTCATTGGTTGTTGCATCAGTAGAAGCATCATCACCACCAGACAGACCATATGAATTAGTTGTACGGAATAAACCTGGTAACAACAAGCCGTCGCGAGTGAATACATCCATACCCTCATAGTGGTAGTTGCGGTTTTCGATGAAGATGGCAGCCTGAGCAGACAAACGATCATTGACAAACTTGTCATCCCAAGTGATGCGCCCCTGATTATAAACATCGTATGACTTGCGCTGCCACTGCTTATGAATATCAGTTTGTCCTGTCAAACCAGCACGATTATAGAGCTGATAGAAATTATAAAGGTTGGCTGTCGTCTTGAAACCTACTTTGATGTTGTATGGCAAAGAATACTCGATATCACCAGCAAGTACATGGAATTCCCTTGTGTTCGTGTTGTTTATTTCATTGTACACTGCATACGGACTATCGTGGAATGCTGGAGTAAAATCATTATAATCTTTTATATTCCAAGTACGGAAAGTGCCGTCTGGACGAGTATAATTCTTATACTGCTTCAAGTTTACATTGGTTTGTCCCCACTGAAGAAGGTCTGAGTATGGGTTGTTACTTTCGGTACCATAACCTTCAGTTGCAGCATTATGATTCTTCTTATAAGTATATTTATAATCGAAAGAAACACGTAAGTTCTTCAATGGTGTGAAAGCAGTTTTGATATTGGCATATCTACGAATAGCACCACTGTTAGGATTTACGCCTTTTATGTTCATGTTAGACAACGAAATGCGTGAAGAGAAGTCTTTACCAGAACGTTCAAAAGATACATTGGTGTTATCTGCAACACCAGTCTGGAACAAATCATTCATATCAAGATGACTTGTCCAAGTATCTTCCTGACCAAAATATGGACTTGTTTCATCCCATGCAATAGCAGGCAGATATTTGATATTAGAATCAAAACGAGGTCCCCAAGAGCAGTCATCTGCGTAGTCGTAATACTTCTTACCATCAAGTTGTTTGTAGGATTCCGGATCACCTTCTTTCCAATGATAGACATCCAATTCACCATCAGCTCCATATGCACCACCACCATATTCTTTCTGCAATTTTGCGTGGTTGTAAGCTGTAGTCCAAGTCAGAGTATTACTGATATTAATTTGCTGATGAGCCTCACCTTCCTTAGCGTTATTGGTTGTAATGATAACAGCACCATTGCCACCACGTACACCATACAACGCAGTAGCAGCAGGACCTTTCAGCACATTGACACTGGCAACATCATTCATGTTGACAGCGGCAGCCTCTGTGATAACGCCATCTACTACATAAATAGGACTTGAACCTGCTGCAGCTCCAGCAGATGTTCCATTGTCTGATGACAGAGAGGTTGTACCACGGAGCACAATTTTTCCTTCGTCGAATTTTGCACCAGAGCCACCAACGAAACGGGCACCAGCAACTTTACCAGCCAAGGCGTTGTTGAGTCCTTGCTGACCAACAGAAGTTAAATCAGAAGATTTAATTTCCTGAGTGGCGTAACCCAAAGAACGTTTCTGACGCTTCAATCCCTGTGCGGTAACAACTACATCATCAAGATTTTTTGAATCTGAAAGCAAAACAACTTTCATACCATTTACTGCCTTTACAGTAACGGTCTTCATACCAAGATAGCTAATAACCAAACTGCTGTTCTTGTTAGGAACAATCAAGGAGAAGTTACCGTTAATGTCGGTAACAGTACCAGTCTTTGTACCATCAATTCGGATAGAAGCACCGATAATTGGTTCTTCATCATCGTTTGAGACAACGGTACCCGAGATGGAAGTTTGCGCAAACGCCATGCTTGTACTAACGGCAATGGCTGCGGCTACTGTCATGAGTCTTTTTTCCATAAATCTCTCTCTCTTTAAAAAAAATTAATATATAATGTATTTCTTTCTCTATATGTCACGAGGTGCTCCCCATTGAGGGAGATACCTAAGAATGCTTTCTCTACCTCTTGTCCCGAGGTGG
>NZ_QTXV01000006.1:106447-108125 GCF_003461825.1 Prevotella sp. AM42-24
AAGAATGCTTTCTCTACCTCTTGTCCCGAGGTGGTGAAAATGGAGCGTTTTTGGATGATTCCGTCTATAACGTCCCAAATATTTATAGTATTTATGTACTAATCGGGTATAACCCCGTATGTCTAATAATAAAAAATAAAAGATTATGATGTATTTCAAATTTGAATTTAGTCTTGGTAAGGGCAAGAAACAAGCTGCAACGAAAAAGGAGAAAAAAGTATTAGGATGGAAAATAGTACATTCCCAAGTGGAAATGCTGAAGAAAGAGGAGAAGTTCAAGACTGCGAGTAATTATTTGACTGCGGCTCGCTCTTGGACAAAGTTCTTGCAACGTGAAGACTGGACTTTCTCTGAGATGGATAGTCAAGAGGTAGAGCTTTATCAGCGATGGCTAAGTGACAAGGGTATTTGCCTCAATACGATTTCAGCTTATCTTCGATCCTTACGAGCAATGTACAATCGGTGGGCAGAGGAATATTCTTCGAATGATGATGTGTGTCCTTTTACAAAAGCTTTCACAGGAAGAACGAAGACTGCCAAACGAAGTATTACCGAAAGTGAAATCCGCAAACTCCATGATTTGGACTTGGAAGAGGGTTCTACCTTGGCGATGTCTCGAGATATCTTTATTTTTAGTTTTTATGCAATGGGGATGCCTTTTGTTGATATTGCTTACTTAAAGAAAAGCCAAATGAAAGATAACGTCATCCGATATGCTCGACATAAGACTGGTCAGCCTATCAGTATTGCCCTCGTCCCAGCTATGCAAGCTATTATCTCACGATATAGTTCTTCTGACTCCATCTATGTTTTCCCGTTGTTAACGACTCAATCCCCTGACTTGCTTCATCGTGAATATCTTCGTCGGTTGCGCCAATACAACTACTCGTTGCATGTTCTTTCCAAAAAGATTTCTTCATCTATCCCTCTTTCCTCTTATGTGGTTCGACACTCGTGGGCGAGTATCGCCTATCAGCATAACATGGATATTGGATTAATCGGAAAGGCATTAGGACATACCAAGACTTCCACCACCTTCGTTTATATAAAAAGTCTTTTTGATTCCAATCTGGCTTCTGCCAACCAATCATTGATGCAAGATATAGGAATATAAAAAGCAGAGCCTATACTCGATTTCTCCCTTCACCAAGTGCACCATACTCTGGATTTTTCGTGTTCCACTTTGGGGAGCTGCTACAAGAAGGGAGAAACTCCTTAGGAAAATGTGATTTTATTTTTGTAATCCGCTGATTATTACTTTTTAAGAAAAAAAAGAATGGATTATGGAAAGAAGTGCGTCAGTAAAGGCAATAAACTGCCCTTTTAAGATAAAAAACGGCATCCTAAGGCAAATTTGATAAATGTGAATCTCATAAAGGGATTGGTTGAACAAACAGCAATTTCCTTTAAAAAGTAATCTTTTACTTATAAAAGCAAGAAAATAAGACACAAAAATAGTCTTTTTTTGTAACAAAATGCAACTTTTTACAAAAAATATTTGGAGAAAAGCTAAATATTATGTAATTTTGCAACCGATTAAAAATATTTTTAAAATTTTGCTAAGTTCTCTTACCATAAAGAGAGTTTTAAACTCTTGGATAAAGGGATTTGAGACAGGCTTATATATAATAAGGTATAACTCTTCCACCTCGGGACAAGAGGTAGAGAAAGCATTCTT
>NZ_QTXV01000006.1:108135-122084 GCF_003461825.1 Prevotella sp. AM42-24
TATATATAATAAGGTATAACTCTTCCACCTCGGGACAAGAGGTAGAGAAAGCATTCTTTGGTATTCCCTCAATGGGGAGCACCTCGTGACATGTAGAGAAAGAAATAACATTATATATTAATTTTTTAAAAGAGAGAGAGATTTATGGAAAAAAGACTCATGACAGTAGCCGCAGCCATAGCCGTTAGTACGAGCATGGCGTTTGCGCAAAGTCAAGTTTCCGGTACTGTTGTCTCTGCAGAAGATGGAGAGCCTATCATTGGCGCATCTATCAAGGTGGCAGGCACCAATACTGGTACAGTTACTGATGTGG
This sequence comes from Prevotella sp. AM42-24, assembly GCF_003461825.1. Lineage (NCBI taxonomy): Bacteria > Pseudomonadati > Bacteroidota > Bacteroidia > Bacteroidales > Prevotellaceae > Prevotella > Prevotella sp. AM42-24. The sequence goes on from NZ_QTXV01000006.1 coordinate 108,449, forward strand.
ATGGTAAATTCTCTTTAAATGTAGCTAAAAATGCTATCTTGGAGATTACTTACATTGGTATGAACAAGAAGGAAGTCAAGGCGACTCCTAACATGAAAATTTCTATGGAATCAGATGCTCACAATCTTGATGAAGTCATGGTTGTAGCATACGGTAAGGCTAAGAAATCTTCATTTACAGGTTCTGCTGCAGTCTTGAAGAATGAGAAGATCGCAGACCGACAGGTAACAAACATCACACAGGCTTTGAGTGGTGAAATCGCTGGTGTTCAGGTTACTCAGCCTAGTGGTAAGCCTGGTGAAGCATCAACAATCCGTGTACGTGGTATTGGTTCTTGGTCTTCTAGCAACTCACCTCTTTATGTTATCGATGGTGTTCCTTACGATGGTAATATATCTGCATTGAATACAGCGGATATTGAAAGCACAACCGTGTTGAAGGATGCAGCATCTAATGCTCTTTATGGTGCTCGTGGTGCCAATGGTGTTGTTTTGATTACAACTAAAAAGGGCCGTTCACGTGAAGCAGAAATCAATGTTGATGTCCGTTTAGGAAGTTCTTCTCGTGCATTGCCAAACTATGATGTCATCAAGAATCCTGGTACATATTACGAGAAGGCATATACTGCTATCTACAATAGTGTATATGGCACAGCTAATTATCCTACAAATGAAGCTGCTAATGCTTATGCCAATGCAGTCTTGCCAACAACTGGAAATGGTGGTGTTGGCTATAATATTTTCACTGTACCAAGTGGTGAGAATCTTATTGGATTGGATGGAAAGTTGAATCCAAATGCGACACTTGGCTATAGCGATGGTAACTATACATATAGACCAGACAACTGGTTTGACGAAGTGTTCAATGGAGGCAATCTCCGTCAAGAGTACAATGCTAACATCTCTGGTGCGACAGACAAGGTCAATTATTTCGTATCAGGCGGATACTTGAAGGATGAAGGTATTGTGAAGAATACAGGCTTCGAGCGTTATAGTTCACGTGCTAAGGTTGATTATCAAGCAAAGTCTTGGCTCAAATTGTCAACCAATCTTGCTTACACTCACTATGATAGCAATTATTCTGTAACTAACAAGGATGATTACAATGCTTCTTCAAGTGCAAATATTTTCTATGTTGCCAACTTCATGGCTCCTATCTATCCACTTTACATCCGTGATGCTCAAGGTAATATCATGACAGATAGTCGTGGCTTTACTATGTATGATTATGGAGATGCTAAGGGATTGAGTGGCTATAAGTATAAGCGTAATTTTATGGGTGGTAGCAACCCTGCTTCATCAGGTCAGTTGGACAAAAACTCATACGTAGCAGATGTATTCAGTGGACGTTGGTCTGCCGAGGTCAACTTGTATGATGGTTTGAAGTTTACCTACAATCTTGGTTTGGATATTGATAATACTGTCCAAAGTGTACTTTATAATGCTTTCTATGGTCAGTACTCTTCACAAGGTGGTGTGGTTCAGAAGCAAACAGAACGCACTTCTGCCATTAACAACCAGCAATTGTTGACATACGTTCATGATTTTGGTAAGCACAACATCGACTTACTTCTTGGTCATGAGACTTACAAATGGAAAGATACAGGTTTGTGGGGTAGCAAAAATAAATTGTATAACCCTGGCATTATTGAAATCGACAATGCTATTCTGTCACCACAAACAGGCTCTAGCTCAGATGAATATTCTACAGAAGGTTGGTTGGCACGTGCTCAGTATTCATACGATGACAAGTATATTGCCAGTGCCTCTTATCGTCGTGATGCTTCTTCTCGTTTTGCAAAAGATAGTAGATGGGGTAATTTTGGTAGCTTTGGTGCCGCATGGGTTCTTACCAAGGAAGACTTCATGGCAAATACCAAGAGTTGGCTTAACTTCTTGAAGTATAAGATTAGCTACGGTATTCAGGGTAATGATGCTTTGATGACCCAAGATGGCAAATATTTGAATCAGTATCCTTATCGCGACATTTATAAGGTATCTAATAATAGTGGAGACTTCGCTGTAAGTTTGTATCGCAAGGGAAACAAGGATATTACTTGGGAAACTTCATACTCATTTAATACTGGTTTTGATTTCAATCTTTGGAATGGAAAGTTGAGTGGTAGTGTTGAGTACTACAACCGCTTGACCAAGAACCTTCTTTACTATATGCCAGTGGCAGTATCTAATGGTTACTCTGTATATCCAACCAATATGGGTAAGGTTCGCAACAGTGGAATAGAGATTGACTTGAACTCTACAGTATATAAGACCAAGGATATTCAAATCGACTTGTACGCAAATGCCACCACATGGAAGAACAAGATCATCAAATTGGACGAGTCTTTGAAGGGTCAGATGATTGATGGTAGCCGCATCTATAAAGAAGGTGAGTCTATGTATCAATACTATATGAGAAGTTATGCAGGTGTATATAATGGTGACGAGACAGAATTGGCACCAGGTGCAAGTGCAGAACTTGGTGAGGCTCTTTACTACATTGATGTCAAGGATGAGAATGGCAATGTAACCCGTAAGAAGACTAGCAGTTGGAGTAGCGCAGACCGTTACGCACAAGGCGATTGCTTACCATCTGTATATGGTGGTTTCGGAGTTAGAGTAGCAGCTTATGGTGTTGACTTCTCTATTGCTGCCGCTTATCAGTTGGGTGGCAAGGCATGGGACTATGGTTATCAACTCTTGATGCATGGTGGTTCTGCAACAGACGCTGGTACAGGTTGGAGCAAGGATATTGATAAAGCTTGGACTCCAGAGAACACAAATACTAACGTTCCTCGCTTGAACTCTAATGATCAATATACAAACGCAACATCAGATCGTTGGTTGACAAGTTCAGACTATTTGAGTTTGACAAACCTTTCTTTGGGTTATTCTTTCCCTAAGAGTTTGTTGAATAAGATTAAGTTAAATGGTCTTCGTGTTTATTTCACTGCCGACAACGTAGCTTTGTTTGCAAAGCGTAAGGGATTTGACCCAAGACAGTCGTTCGGTCAATCTACCAATATGCAGTATTCTGCTGTTCGTACAATCTCTGGTGGTATCAGTGTTAAGTTCTAATATAATAGATTGAGACAATGAAAATGAATAATAGATATTTTGTGGCACTTCTCGGTAGTGCCATGTTGCTGACAACAAGTTGTTCTGATTTGGATACCAATCCTAGTGGAAGTACAATGAGCGATGGTCAATTGAATGAGGTGTTGGCGCAAGACCAAAGCAAACTGAAGTCTGAGGTTTCTGGTATGTATGCCAACATGATTGAGTGCGAAGCTATCACACAATGGTATGGTTCGGCTCGTCACTATGACTTCGGTTATGCTTCTACAATGATGATGATGGATGCCTCAGGACAAGATGAACCTTCTCAGGTGTCTGGTTACAACTGGTATAACAAACCTTTGCGTTTCGTTGATAGAACTGCAAACAGTGAGACTACATATTTTATTTGGAACCAATGCTACAAGAACATCAAGGCTGCTAATGACGTATTGAAGTCTGTAGATTTGGAGAATCTTTCTGATGTGGCAAAATCTTACGTAGGTCAGGCTTATGCCATGCGTGCTTTTGAGTATTTCACATTGATTCAGCTTTACCAATTCTCATATAAGGGACATGAAGATGCAGCTGGTGTGCCTATCGTAACTGAGAAGACAGCAGAGGCAGAGGCAAACAATCCTCGTGCAGCAGTAAAGGATGTCTATAAGCAAATTATGGATGACTTGAATACTGCTATTGATTACTTGACTGACTCACGTTCTGCAAAATCTGAGATTAATCGTCAGGTAGCATATGGATTACGCGCTCGTGTTAATTTGGTTATGCAAAATTGGTCTGACGCAGCGGCAGATGCCCAAAAGGCAGCAGAAGGCTATACTCCTCTTTCAAAAGATGCAGCAGCTGCACCTGGTTTCAATGATGTAAGTGCATCCAACTGGATTTGGGGTAATATCGTTGATGAGTCTAATGATATCGTACAGTCTGGTATCTTGAATTTCCCTTCTATGATGTGCTCATTTACAGGCAATGGCTATTCACCAACATACGCTTGCCGAATGATAAACAGTAAGTTGTGGAAAGAGATTCCTTCTACAGACGTTCGCAAGGGATGGTGGATTGATGAGAACTTGAACTCACCAATTGTCAATCCAAAATATGTGGTTCATCAAGAAGATGAGGACGAGGACGGAAATGTCGTAAAATACCTCGCTGTATATAATCAGACAGGTGATGAGGTTGCTGACATCACAGAACCTTATACCAATGTAAAGTTTGGTGCATACAAGAATCAGTATGGTAATGAGCTGAATGCTTGTGATATTCCATTGATGCGTGTAGAGGAAATGATTCTCATCCAAGCTGAGGCTACTGCAATGGGTGGTAATGTAGAAGAAGGCAAACGAATTTTGGAGAACTTCGTCAGAACATATCGTGACCCTTCTTATACTTGCAATGCAACTACTGCAGAAGGTGTGCAAGATGCAGTTTGGTTCCAAAGAAGAGTTGAGTTGTGGGGTGAGGGATTCTCTTTCACAGATTTGCTCCGCTTAAAGAAACCTTTGGATCGTACAGGTGCTAATTATGAAGTTTCTGTAAGATTTAACTTGCCAGCAGAATCTCCTATATTCTTGTACTTGATTCCTGAAGATGAGGAAAATCATAATGAAGCATTGGTAGGCAACAACAATCCAGTTGTAGCAGTACCGAAGGCTCAATAAAGAGTATTTATTAAAGTGTGCTCACTTACTACTCGTATGAGTGTGTAGTGAGCACATTTTTTATTCATAGAAATAATCGATTATGCCACAAAAAAGATTTTATTTGCCTACGTGGCAAGGAAGACTCTGGTAAGACGGCCTCAATCAGAGAGTGCTACTAATTAATGACAGGAAAAAAACAACCTTTAAAGTCAAAGTTGCATCCTTGCCGCCCCATCACTGGTCAGACAAGGAAGCGACTTGCCTTTTATAATCCTCATTCTCAAATATTTTTCAATAATTCCTTGGAGCTTTCAGAAGAAAAGCGTATTTTTGCATAAGATTAGCGAGGGTGCGGCATTTTGAGAGTAACTTTCATTGTGTTAGCAACATAATCGATATAGAAGATAAATGTTGAAACATTAAAACAAGGAGGTAGAATATGGATTTATTTGATAGCAAAAGACAAGAAAGATTAGAGGCAGCAAGAAAGGCTTCTACTGCCAGTAAAGAAGCAGCACGTGCCTTTTTAATTAGGGCAGGAATTCTTTTACCTAATGGTGAAGTTGCACCACATTTGAGATAAAGGTATGGATAAGTCTTTATATTCAAGGCGCTCCAACCTAGTAATTGGATTTCATGGTTGCGACAAAACTGTTGTTGATGCCGTAGTTGCTGGAAAGACCGATCTTCTTTCCAGTACTAATGACTATGACTGGTTAGGTAATGGCATTTACTTTTGGGAGAATAATGAGGAACGAGCTTGGCAATGGGCTAAAGATTTAGCAAAAAGAAAGAACTCACAAATCAAAGTGCCTGCAGTTGTTGGTGCAATTATTGACTTGGGATATTGCTTTGACTTAACAGATAGCACATATCTTCAGGAATTGAAGGCTGCTTATGAGGCTATGGTTACTGTCTATAAAGAATCAGGGATTGAATTACCGAAGAATACATCTATCGGAAATTCTACAGATTTGTTGATTAGAAAATTGGATTGTGCTGTTGTACAAACAGCTTTAACATACAATCAGGATGCCAATGCCCATCCTTACGATTCTGTAAAAGGTGTATTTTGGGAAGGACAGGAACTATATCCTAATGCAGGATTCAGAGAAAAGAATCATATTCAGATTTGTGTCTGCAATCCAAATTGCATCAAGGGTTATTTCCTTCCTAGAGGAATCAATCAAGATTATCCAAACCCATAATATAATAAGGTGTATCCTTCTTGCTCCTCATCGGGCATTCAGGATACACCTTTTTTTCTTTTAATATATAGAGGATATTACATATCTTCCAATGATAAGCAGCCCAGACGAATTTCCAGTTTCTTTAATTCAGGATATACTTGGAGCATATAGTCCACCTTCTGTTTCAAGAGACTTTCGTCATAACGGAATTTATCCTTTTTTACCTCATAGATGTCAATAATTCCATCTATTTCATTTATTGCAACGATATCTATCTCATTTCCTCCCTTTCTATCCCAAAACTGACCTATCTGGGTGTATTGTTGGCTTTCGCTCAGTTTCTGGCGGAAATAGCGTTCAAGCATAAAACCCTCTACCGTGGATATATCACGCATAATGATACGATGCAATTGATTCAATGCGCCACTCTCTATGAAATTCTGGTATTTATAGAAGAAGCGAAACCAGAAGATGAGAAAATTGTCACTCAGGATATATCTTACACTCTTGCTCTTTGGCTTGGAGAAGATTGGGACATGGCGTTCTATCAGATTGTAGTGAGATTTCAAACGTTCCAGATATCCACCCACTTCCTTGATTCCTGTCAAAGCCTCAATCTGGGCACGAGTTACCTCACCACAGGCGATACAAGAGAGTATGGAGAAATAATTGGCATAATCCGTACCAAATTCCTCTATCAAGATATTCTTTCCTTCGTTGATGAAAGGCGAGTTTTCTTCAGTCTGCATATTGAGCATTTTCTGAGAGGTTGTCTTTCCATTGCTCATGAAGAGATTGACATACCATGCAACCCCATTGCTCAGCGTATAGAGAGTAAGCAAGTCGCTTGCTGTATAGTTAGGATTGAAGTCATGTAAAATCTCTTTGAGCACATCTGTATCGAAAGCTCGTAGATTGATGATACGATTGGCACGAGAGAACAATGGCTCTTTACTATCTTCAAAGATGCGGTGCATCAGTGAGTAGATAGAACCACTGATAATGAGATTCATCTTACTCTTACTTTTTGCCAAATCCCATTCTCTCTGCATCTCGCTAAAGATGGATGGATTGATACGTAGCCAATCCTGAAACTCGTCGATAACCAGTGTAAACGGATGGCTTTGGGAGATAAAGAGGAGTTGGTGAAACAGCTCGGCGAATGACGAATAATTGCCTAATGGCATATCTAATTTGCGTTCTGCCTCTTCCTTGAAATCTTGGCATAGCATATTTTCAGACTTTCTTGCCACAAAGAAATATAGAAGAGAACCTTCATGTCCACATCTTAGTGCTAACTCGGTTTTGCCGATACGGCGTCTTCCTACCAGTACCGTCATCTGTGCTTCTTGCTGGCTCTTTGTATAGATGTCAGCAAAGAGTGCCAGTTCTTTTGTTCTATCATAAAACTTCATATCTCATTTTTAATATTATTATCGTAACCGCCATTACCGTAATGCCGATTACTATTCTGCGCAAATGTACGATTTTCTATTGGATTATACAAAGATTAAGAACTTTATTTTGAATAGTTTAACAAAAAGGCAATTACCATCAGTATCGGGCATTCAGGATACACCTTTTTCCTTTTTTGCTTTTTCTTTTCTACTGCGGAAGACGCATTTTTCAAAATAAGTCGTCTCCTGTAATCTGTCTGTTGATCTTTCTTGCATACATATTATTATATAGGCCATGAGGTGTGACAAATGTAGGAATGAGCGTTTTCGTTGTCTTCGTCCCACTTTTTTCAAAATAAGTCGTCTCCAGTTACCTGTCTGTTGATTTTTCTTGCATACATATTATTATATAGACCATGTGGTGTGACAAATGTAGGAATGAGCGTTTTCGTTGTCTTCGTCACTTTCTTGAAAATCTTCAGACGATGTGCCAGATGGGCATCGTATGCCTTGGTTATTTCATATTCCCCATTGCAAAATTTCATCTCGCAGATAGAGATAGATTTGTCCGAGCGGTCTATCAGCAGATCTATCTGTGTTCCTCGTTTCAGATCTTCGTCTGCCTCATCATCTGCCATAACTTTGGCGGTAGGTCGGTAAGACCATGAACAAGGGGTGTTGATGCAGCCGTCTATGCCTAAAGCTTTGATAATTTCATTGATATGGTGAAGGCATACGATTTCAAAGGCATGACCGCACCATGATTCATACTCTGCAGTGGTTTGCATCTTGACCCAATAGTTGTCGAGGAATGAACCTTTGTTGTGCATGAATTTGAAATAAAACAGGCAATAAGGATCTATCAGCTGATACATCATATCTTTCTTCGACTTGCCGAAAGGAGTATAACTGCGGATGAAATCACATTGCTCAAGTTCTTTAAGTATCTGGCTGAACCTTCCGTTGTTAGCAAGTCCTGTAGCGTCCAGCAGGTCTTGTCGGGTCATTCCTTTGCCTTTGTTCTTTAGGGCTGTAACTATGGCAAGATGATTGTCGGCTTTCTTGAAGAGCGAACTGAACAGGCGGTCAAACTCTTCGGTGAGTTCGCCGCCACGTGTAAAGCAAAGTTGTTGGATATTCTGTGCCACACTTTTGTTGTTTTCGAAAAGAGACAGGTAATATGCTACACCGCCCATCGCCATATAGCACTCGATGATTTCCGGGCGTTCATAATAAAAACCCTGTGCTTTGAAATACTCTTCTACCTCATGCAGCTTGAAGGGAGATAACAGAATGTTGTGAGTGATGCGATTATGGAGCCCTCCGCGTGAATTAATAACCTGATTGAGCATCCAGGTGGTAGCACTTCCACAGGCTATCAGTTTGATGTCGCTTCGGTAGGATGCCCAGTCGTTCCAGAAATGTTCCAGGGCGCTGATGAAGTGGGAGGCATACGTGTCGAACCAAGGAAGTTCATCGAAGAAGATGATTTTTGTTCCTTCTGGCATCTTTTCCAATGCTTTTTGGAGAAGCCGGAATGCTTCCGGCCAATTAGCTGCATCTGTTTCTATGCCTAACTGGTCGTTAAGTGCAAAACTGAAACTCGCAAGCTGCTCCTTGGTTGTTACATTGTCTTTGCCTGTGATGCGGAATGTAAATCGGTTTTCGAACAGTTCTTTTACCAGAAAAGTCTTGCCTACACGTCGTCTGCCATAGATGGCTACAAATTCTGATTTGCGGCTTGAAATATAGTTTTCAAGCTTTTCAATCTCTTGTTCTCTGCCTATAATATTCTCCTTCATATTTATCTCATATTAGTGAAACCTGTCGCAAAGTTACAAAAAATACGAGATTACGACAACTTTTAAACGAGAAATCTGTCGTAATCTCACTTTTTTGTTGAGATTACGACAGATTTTCGTAAAATTCTCATTCATTACTTATCTACTGTGTGGAAGATATCTGATTATTTTAATGTTATTTTTATCTAATTTACAGGAAAGATGTAAGTTTTTTGTTTAACTTTGTGCCCAAAACCATTGAAATCAATAAATTATGTTGAAATTACTTTTAAGGTTATGGTGGTTGCAGCAACGTCGTAACTTTCATAAGAGAGATGCTTTTGTTGCCTCCTATATCATCTTTCTATATGTGGTGATGGGAGTTAGTTTCTTTCTTAGTTTCACCGAAAATGGAGGAGATTTGGAAGGGAAAGACTTGCCGGCCTTGTTGGGGGCTGGTATGGTTGTCGGTTTTCTGATTCCTGATATGATTATGAAAATGGTGATGAAACGGGATATTACTGCGATGGATGATTACGTGAAATCTCGTCCAGTGCCAGAGAAAATCTGGAATAAATTCCTTCTTACCACCAATCTTATGAGTTTCTGGAACTATGTGCTGCCATTGCTCACGCTTCCTGTTTTTTTCTATGTGCTGTCTGCGGCTCAGGCAGTCGCAAGTTTTTTCCTTTTCCTTGCGTTTTCTTATATCGATGGCATCTATATCACTTGTTATCGTAAGGCTACGGAGTGGATGCTCAAATGGCCCTTGATATTGGGATGGATGGGAATGTTTGCCGTGCTCATAGGGTATATGTTTGTGGCTTCTTTCTTCCCGGTATGGATGGGATGGATAGGTCTCTTCTTCCTTGCTGGAGCGGTATTCACCGGACTTACCGCCTATCTCTGTCACGAAAAGATTTATAACGAGCAGAAACAGAAGGTTTCCAAGTTCCGTGGATTCAGTCATGTCAACCTCTTCAGTCTGCAATATATCGGCACGTTGAGAGCAAAGCGTGTCCGTACGATGGTGATTCTGATTACCGCCATCTTCCTTTTCGATGCCTATCTCTTTGCCTTGCTTCCAGCAGAAGCGGGACAGGAAATGGGGGATAAGGTGGCTATGACTACCCTCTATGTGGCGGGTGCCATCCTGCTGCCATCGGTGGTGTTGTCGCAATGGACCTTTGGTATTGAGGCAAACTTCTTCCATGGTTTGATGACCAAGCCAGTAAAGGTGAAGCAGATGCTGCAGAATTGCTTCTATTATTATATGGTAGTGAGTGCGATTGCCTTGCTGCTCACCCTTCCGTTCCTTTTCCTGCAGGCAGGAATCGGAATCCAGGTGCTTATCAGCGGTTTCTGTCTGGCGGTATTCATCAATCTCTTCAATCTGCCTACAGCACTCTTCTCTTCCCGTCTGGAGATATTCCAGACTTCCATGTTCAGCATGCAGGGAGCGAATCTAAAGATTAATCTTTATGCCATCGCCTTCCTCTTCCCGCTGGCTGGCGTCTGTGCTGTCTATCATTTCTTCGGCGAGACGGCATGGTGCATCACCTGCGTAGCGCTGGCAGTCTTCAGCATCGCCATCCACAAATGGTTCATCGCCAAGATTGCTGCCATCTTCGAGAAGAACAAGTATAAGCGCATGGAGAAGTTCATGAGTTAAGTTAAGAGTGAAGTTAAGTGAAGAGTGAAGAACGAAGAGTGAAGAATTCAATAGTTTTACTAATCATAAAGTTCAATGTTCAAAATTCAAAGTAATATGATTAAGATACAGAATCTCAAGAAGATATATAATGGCAATACCGTACTCGATATTGATAATCTGAGTGTTGCAAAGGGCGAACTGATAGGACTCGTAGGTAATAATGGTGCGGGCAAGACCACCTTGCTCCGCTTGGTTCTTGACTTGATTCAGGCAGATGAGGGCTTCGTAGAAAGCAACGGACAGAAGGTGAACGAGAGTGAAACCTGGAAGGAATATACCGGCAGTTATATCGACGGCAGATTCCTCATCGACTTCCTCACCCCTGAGGAATACTTCGATTTCATCGCTGATGTCTATAACATCGACGATAAAACCTTGCAGGAGCGCCTGGCGCAGTTTGAGGGCTTTATGCACGATGAAATCATGGGAACCAAGAAGTATCTCCGTGATTTCTCTCAGGGCAACCGACAGAAGATTGGTATCATCGGAGCGATGATCATCAATCCGAAGGTTCTTCTCCTGGATGAGCCTTTCAACTATCTTGACCCTTCTTCTCAGATGACTATCGCCCACATGATTCAGCGCATCTGCAAGGAGCAGGGCACTACGGTCATCATCTCCAGCCATAACCTCAACTTTGTTGTCGACATCTCCTCACGTATTCTTCTCTTGGAGAAAGGAAAGTTAGTGAAGGATCTTCCTAATTCCGATGGTGCAGCCATCGCTGAACTCAATGAGTATTTCGGTATTCAGGCAGAATAAACTTTTTCCGTTAATATTATACAAATTCCATGATATGATTTGTATAATTATCGGTAAATGCTTACCTTTGCACTCAAACGAAGAAAAAAGAATCAATGAGCAAAGGAAAATTAGCTAAGTTTGCGGATATGGAGCGTTTCGAGAACGTATTTCAGTATCCATATAGTGTAGTAGATGACGTGCCTTTCGATATGAAGGGCAAGTGGCGTGAGATGTATTTCCACAATGACAATCCTATCGTACTGGAGTTGGGATGCGGCAAGGGTGAATATACCGTGGAACTTGCCAAACTCTATCCTGAAATGAACTTCATCGGTGTGGATATTAAGGGCGCACGAATGTGGACCGGTGCCAAGAAAGCGATAGAGGAAGGACAGAAGAACGTGGCTTTCCTCCGTACCAACATTGAAATTATCGACCGCTTCTTTGCCGAGGATGAGGTGCAGGAAATCTGGCTCACCTTCTCTGATCCGCAGATGAAGAACCCTCGCAAGCGTCTTACATCTACTTACTTCATGAACCGTTATCGTCACTTCCTCGTGGATGGCGGCATCATTCATTTGAAAACAGATTCCAACTTCCTCTTCACTTATACTACTTATATGGTGGATGGCAACCATCTGCCTGTGCTCTTCCGCACCGAGGATCTCTATCATCAGGAGGGTATCGATGAGGAAACCCGTAAGATTCTTTCCATCCAGACCTATTATGAGAGTATGTGGATAGAGCGTGGTTTGAATATCAAATATCAGAAGTTCGCCTTGCCACGTGAAGGTGAGTTGGTAGAACCTGATATCGAGATTCCGCTGGATGATTATCGCAGTTATCGCCGTGATAAGCGAAGCTCAAAGGATACAGCGAAGTAAGTTATCGCAATATATATTTAAAAGCGCTCAATAGTTGGTATGCGGTCGAGCATCTGCTGTTGGGCGTTTTTTCTTGCCGTTATCGGCAAAAAAGAGGGATGGTAATCGCTTTTTTCGTTTTTTCCTTGCCGTTATCGGCAAAAAGTGTTATATTTGCAGTCTAAATACAAACGTAAACTTGCCGATAATTTATGGATTATATATCAGTGAAAGAGTTTGCGCAGAAGTATGGGGTATCAGAACGAACTGCGCGTAATTATTGTGCTTCCGGGAAAATTGAGGGAGTAGTGTTGGTCGGAAAGACCTGGAATATTCCTGCCGATGCAACCTTGCCTATGCGTAAATCCAAGAAGCAACAGGTTTCTCCACTTCTTTCTATCCTTCGGGAACAGAAGAATATGAAGCTGAAAGGAGGCATTTATCATCGTACTCAAATAGACTTAACCTATAATTCCAATCATATCGAAGGAAGCAGGTTGTCGCATGAGCAGACCCGTTTTATATTTGAAACTAATACGATAGGTATTACAGACCAAAGTGTAAGGGTGGATGATATCATTGAGACAACCAATCACTTCAGGTGTATCGATTTGATTATCGATCAGGCTGATGAGAAGTTGACCGAAGACTTCATCAAGAAACTTCATCTTATCCTCAAGTCAGGAACTTCTGATAGCACCAAAGATTGGTTTATGGTGGGAGATTACAAACGCTTTCCAAATGAAGTGGGGGGAATAGAAACTTGTGAACCGAAAATGGTACACAAGGAGATGGTACGATTGCTGAAGGAGTATAATGCCAAGAAAGAAAAAACGTTGGAGGATATTATCGATTTCCATCAGCGCTTTGAGTCTATTCATCCTTTCCAAGACGGTAATGGAAGAGTGGGGCGATTGATCATGTTCAAGGAATGCCTAAGCAATGGTATCGTTCCGTTCATCATCACAGATGAGTTGAAGATGTTTTATTATAGAGGATTGCACGAATGGAATCACATTAAAGGTTATCTGATGGATACTTGTCTTACTGCACAGGACTTCTATAAGCGTCTGCTCGATTACTTCCAGATTAAATATCAGGACTAGTCTTAGGTTAGGGATATGTATAGTATGTTATGTTCTTCCTATGCCTTTTGTTAAATCCGGGAATAATCTTGTTGAATTCAAGAAAAAAGAGGGTGTGTCATAATTCCATGACGCACCCTCCGAT
>NZ_QTXV01000060.1:0-18075 GCF_003461825.1 Prevotella sp. AM42-24
GTTTTTCGGCTTATTCTTTCACTTAAGAGCTCAAAACTGCGATTTTTTTCACTAAAACCCCTTATTTTGAACTTTAAAATAATACTTTTGATCTTGGAAAATCAGTTATGAGCGAATATTTTGTAATGCTTTGCTGACGACCTTGGGAGAGAATTGGCTGAAAGAAACAGATTAGCGCACCATAGCGGTCGCAGCAAGGCTGGTGGAGGAGCATCAGGTCGATGTAGTCGGTCTGCAGTTTGCGCAGACTCTCGTCGATGCTCTTCATGGTCTGTCCGTCTCCATAGTTGGAAGGCCAGACCTTGGAAACGAGGAAAATCTTATAGTTGTTATTTTATCTTGTTATATTCCTCATCGCTCACAGCCTCCTGCCACTCGTTGGATGTGTTTTCGCCAGGTATTTCAAAGGCGAGGTGGGCGAACTCCGGGGCAAACTCACCCAGCTGGGTGCGCCCTCCTGTCTGTACTATTTTCTTCATTGTATTATATTTTCAAATTCTTCTCCAGAAAACATCTTCGATGTAAAAAATAACAGTTATTCTATATATGCTTCATTATATTTAAGCTGTTCATTATATTTATGCAGTCTTGCGATATTCGCTTGGAGTCTTTCCCGTCTGTGCCTTGAAAAAGCGGACGAAGTGCTGAGGATATTCAAAGCCGAGGCGCTGGCTGACTTGCGTTATGCTGAGGGTTTCATCATCAAGCAGTTGGCGGGAAGCCGAAAGCAGTCGATCGTTGATCATACTCTTAGCGGTTTTGCCAGTCTCTGTCTTGACTAATTCGCCGAAATATTTAGGCGAATAGCAGCATTTGTCGGCAAAGTAGGCTACGGTAGGCAGCCCTTCACGCTCCGCCTTCTGAGCAATGTACTCATCGAGCAGAGAGATGAACTTCTTGACCACCGAATGATTTATCTCCTCGCGTGTGATAAACTGGCGGTCGTAGAAGCGCAGACAATAGTTCAGTAGCAACTCGATATTTGAAACTATGAGTTCACGCGAATGCTTATCTATAGGATGCTGCAGTTCCTGCTTAATCATTGAGAGCACATCACGGAAGATATTGACCTCGGCAGCGGATAAGTGTAATGCTTCGTTGCTTGTATAGTCGAAAAACTCGTATCGGGAGATGTTCTTGCCAAGCTGAGTGCGGTTGAGCAGCTCGGGATGGAAAGCCAATACCGTATATTTGGCTATCGGAACTCCTGGAATGGGTTCAACCTTAATCGACTGACCCGGAGCAAACGAGGTTACGGTCATCTCGTCAAAATCATATTCTGTTCTGCCGTATGACAATTTGCACCCTTTGTTTTCCTTCAGGAAGAGGGCATAAAGTCCGTAGTGATGCACAGCCTCCTGAATAGGAGAGGTGTTCTCTACACGCGCAATGCTTACCAGAGGATGAAGTGTTTTCACCCCTATGTAGTCATTGAACTCCTGTATGGTATTAAAGAAAAATTCCTTCATGATCACTTGCAAAACTTGAATTAATGTTATTTAATCTTGTTATACTCCTCATCGCTCACAGCCTCCTGCCACTCGTTTGAGGCGTTCTCGCCAGGTATTTCAAAGGCGAGGTGGGCAAACCAGCTGTCTTTTGCAGCACCATGCCAATGCTTCACGTTGGCTGGAATATGGATGACTGTGCCTGGGAGAATCTCCTGTGCAGGCTTGCCTTCTTCCTGATACCAGCCGCGTCCGGCTACACCTACCAGCATTTGCCCGCCGCCCTTTGTGGCGTGGTGCGTGTGCCAGTTGTTACGGCAACCAGGCTCAAAGGTAACATTGAAGAAAGGTATCTGACCGTCAGATATTTTCGCAAGATAACTGTTGCCCTTGAAGTATTTGGCGTAAGCGGTGTTGGGTTCGCCAATAGGGAAGATCATCTCGCGCTGGAAAGCAGCCTTGGCAGCTTCACCTTTCACATCTTTGTCTTTCACGTCCTCGCTCCATACTTCCTTTGCCAGATTGAATGCTGCCCAGGCTTTAGGCCAACCGGCGTAGAAGGCGATGTGGGTGATGATTTCTGCCGCTTCCGTGCGGGTAATTCCGTTGTTCTTTGCCGACTGCAAGTGATATTTCAGCGAATTGTCGGTGATTCCTTGGCTGATAAGCGAAGTGATTGTTACCAAACTGCGGTCGCGCAATGAAAGCAGATCATTGCGGCTCCATACTTCTCCGAAGAGGATGTCGTCGTTGAGGTGAGCGAACTCTGGGGCAAACTCACCCAGTTGGGTGCGCCCTGCTGTCTGTACTATTTTCTGTTGTGCCATTATATTGAGTGAAATAGTTGTTAATATAATAAATATTGCAATTTTTTTCATAAGAATCAATAGTTGAGTCTCTATCCCTTGACTGATTTACCTAACTCGTATGCTTCCTGCAATTTCTTGTTGCCCTCAATGGTACGTGGAGCGACAACACCACCGCAGAACAGAGTGCCGGCAAGATGGCTCTCAGGATAGCAGTCTATCCAGCCTGTCAGTCCGGCTTCTGCACGTTTCGGCACTTCCGGTTCGTCCTCAGCAGCTGTAGAGAGCATGTAAACATCACGAAACTTGTAGTCAAGCGAGAACATGGCGTTCATGCGGTCGATGAGGGTCTTCATCTGTCCGCTCATCTCATAATAATATATAGGTGTTGCCCAGCAAACCACATCGGCAATCAGCACTTTCTGCATGATGTCGTTCACATCATCCTTGATGACACACTTGCCCAACTTCTGACAGGCCAGACAGCCTTTGCAGAACCTGATGTCCTTTCCTGCAAGCGAAATCTTTTCCACTTCATGACCTGCAGCCTTAGCACCTTCGATAAACTGATCTGCGAGCATGTCGCTGTTTGAACCAGTACGCAGACTGGTAGAAATTACGATTATTTTCTTCATTCTATCTTAATATTTATCTTATATTTTAAATCTGGTGCAAAGGTATGCAGATTTCCTTAATGTTCTTATACCTGATTTTCGGAAGATATTACCTTTTTCGGAGTTTATTCCATTCTGCCATATTTCATCTCCACGTCTTCCTTATCATACTGCTTGCGTTTGCCGTCTTCGTCAATGAAACTTGCTGTCATGTACGGAGCCTTGTGCATAACTTCCAATGCCCATTGGCTATCCATTGCTCTTGATTCCTTTCTCATATTTATTCTAATTAATTTGAATATTATTATCCTGGAGGATAAGCCATGCTCAACCTCCATATTAGCGCAATATATCTGCAAAAATACAAAAAAATATTCAGAAAAGTGATTATATGGATGGATTTTGTTTACAGGGTGAACTTGATTTAACATCTTGTTCTTTAAATTTATCCAAAATACAGCTTTATTTTTTACTACTGTATCATTTGAAGGTCTAAATATTGTGAGTGCGACATTAATGTAAAATAAAATAAAGGAATTATGAGAAGAATATTTGTAAGTCTGATGCTGACTTTAACAGCATTTATCGTTAACGCCCAACCTTCTGCCATCGCCCCATGCGATTATCAGCAGATGCTGAAGAAGGGAATCGATGTTGATTGGTGGGGAAGAAGTGAGAAAAATAAATATGGTGCCTATTCGGAGACGGCAATTAAGAGATTTGCACAGCAAGGTATCAAGCATGTAAGATTCCGTTTGCATCATTATCATTTTACAGATGAGGATTTCAAGAGACTGTTTTCGCAGATAAATACCTGCATGCAGAATGACCTGATTCCGATTATAGCCTTCTCTGCCAAGCCTTACAAGGAGAATCCGAATGTTAGGGAGCATGAGAAAGTAGTAGAGTGGTGGAAGAGAATGGCAGAAAAATGTAAGAATCTCTCACCAATGGTTTCGTTTAATCTGATTGTAGAGCCTTCGGATCAAGTAAAAAAAGATGTGGAGGAACTCAACTCCCTTTATGAGGATTGTGTTACGGCTATTCGCAAGACTAATCCTAAGCGAATCGTCTTTATAGCACCTCCGAAACTGTCTCATCCAGAAGGCCTTAAAGATTTGAAGATTCCTTCGATGGGATATGGCTATCTGATGGCTGAATGGCATTTCTATGCTGCTGGTCCCAGCAAGTCAAACGACAAAAAACGCTGGACTACTGGCACGGCAGAGGAAAAGCAAAAGATAAAGAAAAGCATCAAGGTGGCAGTTGATTGGCAAAAGAAAACAGGTATTTACACCTGGGTTGGGGCTTGGATGCCCGGCGCTTATAACAAAGACGATAATTACAGTGTAAAGGAACAGACTGAATTTGCATCATTCATGACCCAGCAGCTTGATAAACATGGAGTTCCTTTCGCCATTAATGCCGATCATCATTTTTATGATTATAAGGCTGAACAATGGATTCCCAAATATAAAGATTTGTTGAATACAATATTTATGTGATATTTAAATGATTTTTTAGTAAAGAGCGGCCTTCCGGTCGCTCTTTACTAATGCTTATACTTTTCCTGCTGAAAGGATTGTCCTGTTATAGCAGGTTCTTATGGTCATAATCTCATGAGCCACCTATCCAAACATCATATGTCGGTGCGTCCTGAGTCATGGCAAAACAACTACTCTTCGTCTATGCGCTCAATTTTGAATATGACTGGTCTTGTTCCGTCAGAACAACAGCATATCATTTCGTTTTCACGCTTCATCCACCCCTTCATGATTGAACCACCTTGCAGTCCGGTGTATATATATCGTGAAATAGCATCCCATGCCTCAGAGCAATGTGGCATTTTCGGACCTCCAGCTACTGTGTTCGGGTCAGCGGATGTTTTGACGAGCGTATTTAATCCTCCATGCCAGAAATGGTCGTTCTCTTCGTCACGCTCAAAGATAAACTCATCGCCAACATTGTAGCATGGACACATTCCTGCTTTAGGGTCGGCGCAATACTTCTCCTGTAGTTCCGGATAGATTTTCTTGTCTATTACGGTGACTTTTACTTTATGCTTCATATTCTTTTTAATTTATTTTAATCATTTGTACTTAAACACTTTAACCATATCCTTGTCGCCACCCACAAGTTGGCTGCATCGGTTCAGCATTCCGGTGTCTGAGAAAGCGCATTTCTCCATAACTCTTCCCGAAGCTGGATTCCCGGTGAAATGATCTGCCCAGATGTTTTCGAAATGTTTCTCGTGGATGCAGTATTCAAGCATCAGCTTCAAGGCCTCGGTGCAAATTCCTCTGTTCCAATAAGGCTTTCCTACCCAATAGCCCACCTCACAGTCGTTTTTTCCGATAGGAATGTTGCTGGTTTCATGGGTGTAGTAGCCGATGCAGCCGATAGCCTCGCCAGTCTCTTTCAGCACAATCGCCCATGTCGTATCATTATTGAAGAATGTCCGGATTATCTCCCGACTTTCCTCTACTGACTTATGTGCTGGCCATCCTGCACGTGGTCCTACGTCAGGGTCTGAGGCGTACTTGAAGAGCGCCTCAGCATCCGATTCTTGCCAATGGCGAAGTAAAATTCTTTCTGTTTCCATCAGATTATATCAATGTTTTGCTGTCTATTTACTTTGTGTGCTTACCCAAGCCAGTCGGTGAAGATAAGTATACATTCGTGCACCTTCTCAAAGAATCTCCCTATCCGGCGCTTGATGCCCTTCCAATAAATCCCATTCTTTTTAATGCTCATATACTTAGTTATTTATTTTGTTATTAATTCATGTACAAATACGCCATCAGCGCAATATATCTGCAAAAATACAAAAAAAATATTCAGAAAAAAGTGATTATATGGATGGATTTTGTTTGCAGAGCGAACTTAATTTACCCTTATTTTATATGATAGAGGGATATTTTGAAAAACCGAAATCCTTAGTGACCCTAATGGCCGGAAAACGCCCCTAAACATTCATTTGTTTTTCTGATGAAACTCCTTCCTTGTCTTAGCCATTGCTGCCGTAGCCCTATCGTGGGTTTCTATCAGCAATGGACTTTTGTGATATTGCACAATCTTGACTCCAACAGAGTTGTGCCTTTCCTTTTCCGTGATGCATTGAATGATCAAGTCTGGATTGGCTGATTTAGCCGTTGGAGTCTTGTCAAAGTTCTGAATGTAGGCGGCATTGGTCAGGAAGAGAATGTCGGAACCTTCCGGTATTTCCTGCATTACCTTCACCATGAGGGTTAGCATCATTCGGAACTCTGTGGTGTGGAGGTCGCTGATTACATCACGGCTGATGATATTGCCGTTATGCTCAATCACAACGGCAGCACCACCAGCTCGCTCTTTATGACCATAATCACATGAGCCACCTATCCAAACATAATATGTAGAAGTATCTTCTGTCATAATTATTTTATCTTCAATGTCCGCAGATATTCCTTCTGCTCAGGCGTGATTCTGTAGCTCTCGATGGCCTTCTGGATAGTCTTGTTGTGCGTCCAGGGAGCAAGGCGGTTTTGCTCGATGTAGGGAATTGTTGCGTCCCATTGCTTGGCAAGGGCGGTGGCAAAGAACCAGGCAACCATCATTTTTACGTAATACTCTTCGCTCCTTACAGAGGCTGGAATTTCAAGATACTCTGCCTTGAAGTCTTTATCCAGGTAATGAGACATAAGTATCTCTATTCCAAAGCGACAAGTATAAACGTGTGACGATTTACTCCAAGTCTTGATCTTCGCCAACAGCTCCTTCTTGTATTTGGCAAACACCTTCGGAGACATGATGTCGCAAACTGCCCAGTTGTCCACGAATGGCAGAAATCTGTCTGTAAGACGAATGCATTCTTCGTAGTCCTTCACCTCAGAAATGAGGAGACCATGAAGCATATTCTCATCGTAGTATTCATGAGGAAGCTGCTGAAGAAATTCCTTGCATTCTGCCTCCTTTGTAAACTCTTTTGCGAACTTGCGAAGCACGGGCACACGAATGCCTATGAAACTTTCCATAGGCACTCCCGGTGTCAGTTTGGCTTGGAAAGCAGCATACTGCTTATCCTGCATGGCGAACAGTCTTTCTTGAAGTGAAGTCATTTTTATCCTATTAATTTAAAGATCTGTTTATCCGAAGCATCAGGCAGGATTTCTTTCAGATGCTCGAAAATCCTCTGATAAGATTCCTGGGGAGTACGGTTGCATTGGCAAGCCTCCCTGCCATAGAGATCTTCGGGAGTGTTGAGCAGCGACCATCCCCAGCCATATTCATGATTGTGCTTGTCACGAGGGTAGATGAAATCCTCGGTCACGATGTAAGTCGCCATTTCCAGTCGGGTGAGATAACTGTCAAACTTGCTTCTCATTCCCTTGCCCGTGAAACCGCAGGCAGCTCGAAGTTCCCTTGTAATGAGACTGCCCGATGATTGAAGCGTGCTGAGAATGGCTCCTTCTATCGATTCTTCATCCGGGCGAGGGAACTTGCTTCTTCTGTAGTTACAGAAGTCAGGCCACCATTCCTGGCTGATGAATCCTGCTTTCTTGTTGAAGAACTTTCCGTACATACACGGCATTTCCTGCACAATCTCGCCCTTCCATTTCCATAGCGGCCAGTCCCAACCGCCTTCAGGAAGTCTTACGTAACCGCAGTCTTCCGCTACGATGTCTTCGGCAGAGAAGCCTTCAATGCCACTATCAAGGAGAGGGAGGAAGCCGATTTTCTGAATCAGCTCCATCATGCCTGTTGCTGAATATACTTCTGGAAAATTCATACGCTTCGTTCTTTATTTTATTATCAATTCATTCAGTTTATCCTCTCTGATAATCTTCGGCTGAGCCTTGCCTGCGAGAATGAGAATCTTTTTTCCATTACGATAAATATGAAGCTGTCGTGAGCGAACTACGGCTGTCAGCTCCTCATCATTCTGCATGGCTTGCCAGATAGGATAATATATTCCCTCAGGTTCAAACAACTTCTTTTGAAGATGCGAACAGAGGTTTGTTGTATCAATAGTCATTGCCATAATTTTCTTCAAACTATTTGTTTCCAAAGATTCACGTGTAAATACGTCATCAGCGCAATCTGTATCAGCAGAATGGCTGGAATGCCGTATTTGAATTTCTTGTGCATCGTCTTATGGTGCCAGACTTTCATCCCCATCCATGCCCCGATGCTTCCTCCAAGTACAGCCAGTAACAAAAGCGTGGCTTCTGGAATGCGCCACTTGGCTTTCTTGGCCTTGTATTTATCAATACCGTACACGATGAATGTAACAACATTGATGGCCAGGAGATAGTAGGCGAGGTAACTATGTAATGTGTTCATACTCTTCAACTGCGTTTTCTTATCTCTTTAAAATCCCAACTCCACATCCTTGCCGAATGGTGCGAGCGAAAGCCCGGCCATCTTGAAATGCTGTTTCCCCCAAGGAATGCCGATAATGGTTATACATAAGAGAATGCCGAAGAACAGATGCATGAGGCAAGCCCACAATCCTCCGAAAATCAGCCAAAGTAAATTCAATGGGATGCGAATGCAACCTGTTGGACTATTCGATTCTCTTACTGTAGAGCCAAAAGGCCATAGACAGAGCAGACCAATCTTGAATGTCTGTATCGCAAAGGGAATGCCGATGATGGTACATGCAAGAGCCAGACTTCCGGTGAAATAACCGATGGCAGCTTCGAGACCTCCGAAGAGCCACCAAAGTAAGTTTCCTATTATGCGCATAAGATTATTCTTTTATATTTTTGATTATGTCAAGAATGGATCAAGCGTAGCCAGCAGTTCAGCTTTATCTACCACACCACTTGTGCGCCACAATACTTCTCCGTTTCGGAAGAGCATCAGCGTAGGCACGGATTGGATGCGGTATTGGCTTGCAGTTACACCGTACTTATCTACATCCACCTTGATGATTCGGATGCGGTCGCCCAACACACTCTTCACCTGCTCCAGAATGGGGTGCATCGCCTTGCAAGGTTGACACCATGTGGCAAAGAAATCGACCAGAACAAGCTGGCCACTGTTTATTACATTATTAAATGTCTCCATAATTATTTATCAATTTCTGTAAAACGATTAAAAGTTCTGCCGTCGTAGCGGAGAAACCGTATAAAAATAATATCTTCTTCATGCTCTAATCATTTGATAATGATGCGCCTGTAATCTATGAGGATAAGCCATGCTCAACTCCCATATTAGCGCAATATATCTGCAAAAATACAAAAAATATTCAGAAAAGTAATTTTATAGATGGATTTTGTTTGCAGGGCGAACTTGATTTAACCTTATTTTATAAGATAGAGGGATATTTTGATAATCTGAAATCCTTAATGACCTTAATGACCGGATTCATGAATACATGTACACATATACATCATGGGGGAGTTTGCTCGTGATGAGTAAACTCCCCATAATTATCTTAAAAATCTTATTTGTTCAATAGAATGTTTTGATATTCAGAATATAATCACTATATTTGCACGTAATATTAGTGGTGTTATTATGTGCAATATTAAATATTATATAGATGAAATAGCTGCATATTTCGGCAATCGGCTTTTATCTGAATAAATCTGCCATTGTCAGCTGGTATTGAATGTCATCAGAATAGCCGCCCGGCGCAAGTCCATAGGAGGTGATCATCGTGATGAGTACCGTTTTCTCGGTGCCTGTTTCCCTGATGAAGGTCTTCCTTCGGTTGCAGATGCGGTTGTCCTCGTCTTCTGTAATAACATAAGAGGCACTGGATTATTGCATCGTCTTGATAGGCCATAAAATCAATATATTCTGACATGTTTTTTTCTTTTTGCATAAATAACATTAAAAATCATACTTCTTGTAAATGATTAGGGACGATTTTCATCCTTTTTTTGTATTTTTGCTATTCAATGTTGTAGAACGTCAATACAAAAGAAACGGAAAAGATATGGATGAGAATAATGTGCCTGACATGCGTCCGACATTCGAAGAAATTCGGAAAGTGGATGATAACGGGAAAGAATACTGGAGTTCACGCGAACTTTGTAATGCGATGGGCTATTCGGGATATTGGAAATTCCAGAATGTAATAGACAAAGCAATCAAAGTTGCCAGTGAAAAAGGTATGGATATAGACGAACATTTCAACCATGCGGTTGACATGTTCAAGGTGGGTAATGGAGCGTTTCGCAAGGTCGAAGCTTTCCATCTATCACGTATGGCTTGTATGATCATTTCTGAGAATGCTGATTCAAGGAAGCTGTTAGTGAAGCAGGCAAGAGCCTATTTTTCTCAATCCGTATCTACAACAGAACTTATGCAGAACTCGCTGGAATCCAATATCTTACTGTATAAGACTGCACAAGGTGAAACTCGCATTGAAGTGATTTTCAACAACGAAACTTTTTGGATGTCACAGAAGAGGATGGCTGCTTTGTTTGGTGTTGATAGAGCAACTATCACTTATCATATTTCTCAGATTTATGAGTCTGGTGAATTGCAAAGAGAGGCAACTTGTAGAAAAATTCAACAAGTTCAAACCGAAGGAGAGCGTGATGTTGAGCGTGCTCCATTGTTCTACAATCTTGATGTTATCATCGCTGTTGGTTATCGAGTGAACAGCTATCAGGCAACCCAATTCCGTATATGGGCAACTTCTGTATTGAAGGAGTTCATCATTAAGGGTTATGTCTTGGATGATGAACGTCTGAAACAAGGTAAGCACTTCGGCAAGGATTATTTTGACGATTTGCTGGAACGCATCCGTGAAATCCGCACTTCTGAACGCAGATACTACCAGAAGATAACTGATATTTATGCAGAGTGTAGTGCAGATTATGATGCAAAGGCTGAAAGTACCAAACTCTTCTATAAGATGGTGCAGAATATGATGCACCAGGCGGTTACCAATCATACGGCAGCCGAGATCGTCTATGAGCGAGCTGATGCGGAAATGCCTCACATGGGCTTGACTACATGGAAGAAAGCACCGGATGGAAGAGTTCAGAAATCTGATACGATAGTGGCAAAGAACTATCTTTCTGATGAAGAATTGTCTCAGCTCAACGCAATAACAACAAGTTTCCTGGATCTCGCAGAATCTCGTGCAAGACGGCACATTGTTACTACGATGGAGGATTGGAAGAATCGCCTGAAGCTGTTGCTTGAAACTATGGACTATGATGCTAAGAGTAGTGCAGGTAAGGTTTCGCAAGAAGAAGCCAGAGAAAAGGCTTATTCTGAGTATGAGAAATATAAGGTTATTCAAGACCGTTCCTATATCTCGGATTTCGACCGATTCAATAGTGGAAATGATGATGATACTCCATTGCTTCAATTTGACATTGATCCAAAAGAATAGAAGGTGGGTAGGGCGCTTGAATTATGTCACAGTAGTACCGTCTTATCTTATGTAAGAAAAAATAACGCAATGAAATGATCAAAATATTTAAAGACAATGAAAAGAATTATTGATAGTACATTAGTAATACTTTCTTTGATGTTGATCTTCGGTTGCAAGGAAAGTAAGGTGGGGCAGGGAAACCCTACCAAAGACAGCATGTCTATTGACACCGATAGTGTGATTTCGGGCAAAGTCTTTACCAAGCAAGATATTGCATCGGAAGATACGCTTAACGCTGTTATAAGAACACAATCTCCCAAATCCAAGGATTTCGATTTTGAAGTATTTATTATGCGAGGGGAGAAAACTGTACAAATTATACCTTTCTCTTATCCAAAGGACGATACTTTTGCCCCAAATGGTGGCCGGAAGGATAGCTGTCTGATGGCTGATGTGACGTTTGATGGCAATAAAGATCTGTTGGTATATTTGGGACAATTCGGCAATCAAGGTGTGGAATATTGGGATGCTTATGTCTGGAATGAAGTCAAGCGAAAGTTCTTGTTTGTTCCATCATTCCATGATATTCCCAATCCTACGCTTAACGAAAAAGAAAAGATTATTGAATCTTTCAGCCGTGGTTCTG
The DNA here is from genome assembly GCF_003461825.1 of Prevotella sp. AM42-24. NCBI lineage: Bacteria > Pseudomonadati > Bacteroidota > Bacteroidia > Bacteroidales > Prevotellaceae > Prevotella > Prevotella sp. AM42-24. The sequence continues at coordinate 11,838 of NZ_QTXV01000060.1, forward strand.
CCGTTGATTATGAGTTTGGAAAATGGAAGTTCGAGAAAGGAGTGTTTGTACAAAAAGAACTTCTGTCACACCCTCCGAGAGAGAGGGAATAGTGTTATTCTCCGTTCATCACCACTTCATGGCCTCCTTGGAAAGCAACGGAATGGCTTCGTAGTGGAGGTAATTAAAAAAAAGCGTTCATATCTTTGTAGATGCAAAAACATTGACATGAACGCTATACAAAACAAACCTCTCATAAACGAGAAACTCATAATGTGGTACAAAGTTACAAATTTATTTTCAAAAGGACTCAACAACAGTTAGCCAGGGTGTTGTTCTTTCGCAGGCCGATGATTCTGTATCGTCCTCCGTGTCCTCCTCGCCTTCCTGGGCGCATGGTGGCATGGAGACGGACGCAACGATTTCAGACGAGACCTATGAGATTTTCAAGAATATAATCATCGCTCATTAGCTGTAAACCATATTTGGTGTCTGACATCTTGAATAACCGGAAATCCTTAGTGACCGGAAAACGCCCCTAAACATTTATTTATTTTTCTGATGAAAATCCTTCCTTGTCTTAGTCATTGCTTCTGTAGCCCAATCGTGGGTTTCTATCAGCAATGGGCTTTTGTGGTATTGCACAATCTTGCCCCCGACTGAGTTGTGCCTATTCTTTTCCTCGATGCAACGAATGATCAAGTCTGGATTGGCTGATTTAGCCGTTGGAGTCTTGTCAAAGTTCTGAATGTAGGCGGCATTGGTCAGGAAGAGAATGTCGGAACCTTCCGGTATTTCCTGCATTACCTTCACCATGAGTGTTAGCATCATGCGGAACTCCGTGGTGTGGAGATCGCTGATTACATCACGGCTGATGATGTTGCCGTTATGCTTAATCACAACGGCAGCACCACCAGCTCGCTCTTTATGGCCATAATCACATGAATCACCTATCCAAACGTAATATGTAGATGTATCTTGCGTCATAATTATTTACCATCCAATCTCTATATACATCTCGAATTATAGAGATAATCCCATACTTCCTGAGCAGGTCTTTTCAATCTGATGATGGGATCAATGAAAAATAACTTTCCATTTTCGTCGCAAAGAACATTGTCACTAAGATTCGAAATATCCGTTATTGCCAAATATTCATTACCATAGAAATACTTGTCTTCCTTAGTTAATCCCAATACATTTCGGAGATAGTCGTCTATCATTTTTGGGGTAGGAACTCTAAACATAGATGATATGTTCTTTTGCTGCAAGACGATTCTGATTCCTTTGATATCTTCTGAAATTCCGATGAACCTGTACCTGGTACTAGGAAATAACATGTTGTGTATCAGATGCTCGTAGATAATATCCTCCGGATGAGTTTGTTTTAAAGGAGCCTTGGAAAATGGAGATTTCATCTTTGTGAAGACACTTCCGTCCTTGCTCAAAAAGACAATACTTTCCCCTGTTGGAATCATCCGTCGATTGCCGAATTTATCCCAATCTGCCTTATCTATGTATAAGTTATTCTCCTTGGCAATACTGATCAACCTATTACATTCCTCTTCCTCAGCAGCTCGCGAGCTTTGCCTGATATTTCCATGTCGTTGAGGGGATATCCCAGTCTCAAACACTCGAATATCGCTTCGGTCGCTATTTGCCTGTATTTTTTGCTCACGTTCATAAGATACTGCAGAGCTGTTTGACCGTTTACCAAATATATAGTCGATAATTTTTCTTCCATAATTCTCCATTCTAATGATTTTTATGCAAATATACACCAATTATTTTGAAATAACCAATTTTTTAGCGAAATTTATCATATAAGAGTGAGCTTGTTTCTAAGAGTCTCTTTATTCTGTAGGTTTCACCACAGCTCTCCACTCCATAAACTGCTTGGTTGTTTCTCCGCTATAATGGTCGAGGAAGAGACTATGGGCGGTGTCGAGCGCAGCAATCTTCTGCATGTCCTCAGCATCGAGTTCAAAGTCGAAGAGATTCAGATTTTCCTGCATTCGTTCCTTGTGAACAGTCTTCGGGATGATGATTACGTCGCTCTGCAACAGCCAGCGCAAGGCTACCTGTGCAGCAGTCTTGCCATATTTCTCGCCAATCTGAGTGAGGGTAGGGTTGGATTAGGTTCCACCTGATAAACACCATAACCCAGTTGTGGCATTTCCACGCCATTGCTTAACTTTATCTTCTTCATAATCTATATGTTTTAATGTTCGTTATTCCATTCTTCCATATTTCATTTCCACGCCTTCCTTATCATACTGCTTGCGCTTGCCGGTTGGTGGCTCAGTAAGTGTGATGCGAACTACAGCCGTGCGTGATAGGGAACGGGCGATGCTCTCGTCGAAAGCATCCATGTGTTGAGGAAGGAAACGCTCACAGATTAGTCGGAGACCATGAATCTTCTCTGCATCCTCGGTCACGATTTCTGCCTTTCCGAATGCAATGGCTGATTTGTATTGCAGGGTGAAACTGCCGTCCTTCGGACCAACCGTAGGCGCACAACGGGTTACGGCTGAAAGGCAAACCTCTGGATGAACCTTGATTGCCTCCAACTTCTTGCCTTCCAAGGCACCATGAAAATACCAATTCACATCATCATCTGATGCGAGTGACAGGGGTAAACCATAAGGCTTGCCTTCTTCGTCAATAAAACTGACCGTTATATACGGAGCCTTGTCCATTACTTCCAATGCCCACCCACTATCCATTGCTCTTGATTCTTTTCTCATTTTTATCCTATTATTTTATATCTGTTATACTAAACACCTTTACCATATCAGAAAAAAATACATCTTTCTTGCTATATATATGATCATTTGATATTGCTTCTAATGTCTTGATTTGGCTCTGGTTCCGCAGCCATCATTGGCTGTTCCTCAGGAAGTATGTATCTACTGCTGATGTGGAGAACAGAATCATTGTTTGCTTCTATCTCTCCACGCAGTCGTTCTTTCAATTTGGTGTTTCTGTTGATTACCGTCAGATTACGTATTGCATAAGCGAGCGCTTTGGGCTGCCCGATAAGCACACAGATTTTCTTTGCTCTGGTAATGCCAGTATAGATGAGGTTGCGCTGAAGCATCACAAAATGAGTCATCAAAACTGGGATTACCACGATCGGATATTCTGAACCTTGCGATTTATGAATGGTAGAAGCATAGGCCAATGTTAGCTCATCAAGCTCCGTTGCTTCATATTCCACCAGATTGTTGTCAAAGTTGACACATAGTGTGCGGTCTTCTATGTTGACTTTTTCTACAGTTCCGATGTCACCATTGTACACATTCTTGTCGTAATTGTTACGTATTTGCATCACACGGTCGCCCAACTTATAGGTTGTACCACCACGGCTTATGCCCAATGTTGTTGTATTGAGTGCTTGCTGTAGCATCATGTTCAGGTTGGCTGCACCTACCACACTTCTTTGCATCGGCGTAAGTACCTGGATGTTGCTTAAAGGCTGATTGTAAGCCTTTGGCAAGCGATACTTCACAAGTTTTACTATTTCTTCAGCCACTTGTTCCGGGTCTTCATTTTTGATGAAGAAGAAGTCGGTCTGCTTGCCGTTGCTCGTATCTGGATAATGCCCTTGGTTGATGGCATGGGCACTCATGACGATTCTACTGGATTGAGCTTGTCGGAAGATGCGGGTTAGTCGAACTACGGGAATCTTCTCGGAGTCAATAATGTCACGCAAAACATTGCCAGCTCCAACACTTGGCAACTGGTCAATATCACCCACAAGCACTAAGCGCATGTGTTCGGGAATAGCCTTCATTAGATTATACATCAATATGATGTCAATCATGGAACACTCATCCACAATCAGCGCATCACCTTCCAGAGGGTTCTCCTCATTTCGTTTGTAACCATCTTGTGGATTAAACTCCAATAGTCTATGAATGGTCTTGGCTTCCATATTGGTAGCTTCGCTCATTCGCTTGGACGCACGGCCAGTAGGTGCTGCAAGCAAAATCCTCATTCCTGCCGTTTTATACGCAGCAATAATACCTTGCGTAGTTGTGGTCTTACCTGTACCAGGACCGCCAGTCAGTACCATCACTTTCGAGCGAACCGCTTGTTGGATGGCAGCAATCTGAACCTCGTCATATTCTATACCAGAGACCTTTTCAATGGCTTTAATATCAGCCTTTAATCCGAGGTTATTTGCTCCTTGACTTTTTATTAAGGTCAAAAGTTTCTTTGCCGTTCCACGTTCAGAATGATAGAATGGAGGCAGATATATAGCTTCATTCTCACGGATGAGATCTTCCGAAGCAATCATTTCTGAAATGGCTTGTCTGATGGGTTCTTCGTCTGCTTCAAGCAGTTTCTTGGCTGCTTCTATAAGCTGCTCTTCTATAGCATATACATGTCCTTCGTTGGAAAGTTCATTCAATGTATAACCTATACCACTTTTGCAACGTCTCAAATCGTTTTTCTCGTAACCCATATTAGAGGCAATACCATCAGCGGTTTTAAATCCGATGCCCCAAATATCATCTGCAAGGCGATAAGGATTCTCTTTCACGTTCTCGATGCTTTCCTTGCCGTACTGGCGATATATTTTGGCGGCATAAGCAGTACTTACTCCGTATTGTTGCAGGAAAATCATTACATTCTTGATGTCCTTCTGTTTCTCCCAACTGTCTCGGATTTTCTCTACACGCTTCTTACCGATGCCAGCCACTTCATATAGTCGTTCGATGTCATCTTCAATTACCTCGATGGTATCAGTACCGAACCTCTCAACTATCAGATGAGCATACTTCGGACCAATGCCTTTCACCAGTCCGCTTCCCAAATATTTCTCTATGCCATATACAGTTGCAGGCATCACTTCTTCCCACGTCTCGCATACGAATTGACGTCCGTATCGCTTATCGACTTTCCAGTCACCATTACACAATAGTACAGCGCCCACTGGTACATCCAGCAGGTTGCCCACCAAGGTAACAAGGTCTGAATAATCCTTGACCTTAACCCTCATCACGGAATATCCATTCTCCTGATTTTGGTAGGTAATGTGTTCTACTACGCAACGTATCTTTATCATTTATTTTATGTCTATCTCTGTGAAACGATTGAAAGTCCTGCCGTCCCTTGTTACTTTCCCGAAGAACATATCTTCCGGTCTTACCCAATAGGCTTGGTCTCCATAGAGAGCCTGATAAACCACCATGCGCTCCTGAGTCTCGGAGTCGAAGGCAGAATGGATGAATTTGTATTTGCCGCCCTTAAAGTGCTGGAAATATCTTTCTTCCTTTGCAGAAAACTCCATCAGCATTTTCTGGGCAAGGGGAGCATACCAGGTCTTTACCTCCTGCTCTGTAGGCGTATGACCGCCAGGGAAATGGAAGGCTTGGTTGTAGTGCTCCAGGAAGAGAGGGGAGAAGTGAGCCAGGGTGTCCTGCTCACCAAAAAGTCCCCACACACGATCCTTGTAATAGGGGTTGCAATGGTCAAACTGCACGGCTTCCAGTTCCGCAAACTCCTCAATCAGCGCCTCGTCTATCACCAGCCGCTGATTTCCGTCCCTTCTCGGTGCCTTGTATTCATGCTCGCCGATTCGCTCCTTCAGAAACTCCGTCATCATGAAATACGGATTGCCGAGCAGGGCAGGAATGCCCACCACAGGAGCCAGCATCTGGGCGAGGAAAGAGCCGCAGCTGTTGCCCAGAAGCAAGTCGGGCTGCTCCCGGTCGATGATGGAGCGAATCTCCTTCAGTGCCTCCTTGGGGTGCAATGGCAGGTCGGGAGTCAGCACCACCGCCGTCCCATCAAACGCCTCTTTCAAGGCTCTCGCCATCGGACAACTGCCCGTGGCGAAGAATCCGTGTAGGAATAATATCTTCTTCATGCTCTAATCTTCAATGTCTTGTTTACTTTGTGTCTATTATCTTGTAGCAGAGATATTTGGGGGTAATAGCTTATCTTATATGTTGTAATCTAAATATTTCTTTCTGCTTTTCTATTTCTTCCTTAAGTTGCTGTTCTGTAGGAAGATATGTAAGATATTTTGAAGCAAATAATTGCTTACTGTCGTGCAAGATGGAAAATCTTGCGATGTCCTGGCTGGTTTCCGAACAGAGTAGTATGCCGATGGTCGGATTGTCGCCTTCCGTGCGCTTCAGTTCATCATACATTCTTACATACATATCCATTTGTCCTACGTCCTGATGGGTGATCTTGGTCGTCTTCAGGTCATATGTTGCGTAGTCAATTATGTTGGCTTCACATC
>NZ_QTXV01000061.1:0-1130 GCF_003461825.1 Prevotella sp. AM42-24
GCACATGAGCCGTCATTCGTTCGCAACCTCGGTTTGCCTCTCCAACGGAGTTCCAATAGAAACCGTGAGTTCAATGCTTGGTCACAAGGACATAAAGACAACCCAGGTGTATGCCAAGATTACCAAGGAGAAATTGAGCAAAGACGTGGAAAAGTTGTCTCAGCAGATTAATAACATTGAGGAATTCACGTTTGGAAATGTTTGCAACGATAATACTAACACTATAAATGGCAGAGTATGAAACGACAAGTGATAACAATACAAGAAGAAATGGTCATCTACGCCCCACATCATGGTGAGGTGTGGATGACAGTTTGGGAGATTGCCGAACTGTTGAATGTAACAGGGACAGCAGTGAAGAATACCATCAAGCGCATTTGGAAACAAAGTGTGCTGAAAGATTTCCAGCTTTCTCAATACATCAAACTTGAAAATGGATATTCTGCGCATGTCTATGATATGGAAGTGATTATCGCCATAGCACTTCAAATGGATACATACCAAGCCTTGTTGTTCAGACAATGGTTTATCAGTAAGGTTGTAAACCGCAAGGATTGCCATGCAGAGCAAGTAAAACACGAGTATCCGATGATTATTGTGATGAACGGAACGATGCCAAGAGGTGCAAGTTAGAATCTCTCATCTTTTAATAAGATTCCTACACCTTTATAAATAATAGCGTACAGAGGAAACGATTTTTGTCGTTGTACCGCACCGCCACAGGAGCAAGATACTGCTGAAAAACACGAAACAAAGAATATAGAAACAGAACAAAGCATAGTTGCAAAACAAGCACGCTCCGTCTGTCGGTTATGACACCTAATTATATATAGGGGTATCTTGATGTTTTTATCATAATAAGATACCCCTGTTTTTTACATGAAATCTCAAATTTGTAAACATACCCCCATCATAAAAAAATGAATAGCAAGTATTCCTGCTGAGTTTATCAAATCAGGGCCATTGTTGTTGATGACGACTCTACCATCAGCTCATATATACCTTTCCGACACAAGCATATATTGTTTTCATTTGTACTCCGAGTGTGTACAGTTTCAAAACATGATTTACATTCTAACATAAGAAACTGAAGCCGTGACCATTTGTGTATTTTTGCCAAACTAACTCCA
>NZ_QTXV01000061.1:1140-17764 GCF_003461825.1 Prevotella sp. AM42-24
CTGTACGCTATTTTTGTTTCACTATTATGAAGCAGTACCCTCCTCTTATGAAACAGTGCCGTCGATTATCGGCTTGCGGTAATTACCAGTGAGAAGTGCTTGTATCTCGGATTCCGGATAGAGGGTTTTGCCACATAATATAATGTAGGGCAAAATGCCTTGCTTGCGATATTCCTGCAAGGTGCGGCGACTAAGCTTCAAATGCTCGGAGAGTTCCTTGTCGGTGAGGTATCGCTCCCCGTCCAAAGGTGGGCTGCAGGACTCGATGAATGAGGATAGCCAGTTGTTGGCTTTCTTCAAGGATTGCATGGCGGTGTCTATCGACTTGCTCTCATGCGTAAGAAGTTGGTTCATGTTCATTGTTTACAATTTGGATTAAGTGGTGAATATAAAATGTGTTGGCTCGCCCAGGGTGAAGTTTTCGGCTTTGCCTTGGGCGAGTTTGGCTTTATGCTATACCGATTTGATTCTGGCGATAAGCGGAACGATGGCTTTGACCTCTTCGGGGCAGTAATAGAATTGGCGACCTATCTGGGTATGCCCCAAGAAACGGCGGTCACGAAGTTTTTGTAAGGTGCGCTGGCTGATGCGAAGTTGCTGGCAGACCTCTTGACCTGTAAGCCATTTGTTCAGACGCTTGCCGTTAGCCTTATGCTTCAGCAACTCAACTTTCTTTACCAAGGCATCGTATCTTGCCATCATCAAGTCGAATGCCTTCTTTTCCATTGTTACTACTTCCATATTCTCTGTTTTATTGGTTCAACAAATTCGGATGCAAAGTTAATGTGTGTATGTAGAAAAACAATGAAAATGAATAACTGTGGCAGTGCTTTTCTGGGGTTTGCCGACCGCTTGGCAAGAAAAATCAAGAAAATTATACGTGGGTCATTAATGAGTTGTTAAACGGGTATTTCGCAAATGGTTAATTTTGCCGCCGAGAAATAAAAACAACGAATTATATAACATTTCAAACGGAATTAGAATGGAAGTAATAACAATGGAAAGTGCAGCCTTCAAAAAGCTGACAGAACAGTTGACAGAAATAGTCCAGTACGTGCGATTGGCAAAAATGGCATTTCAAGAGAACCTGACGGGTAAGGGATTGAAGCCGATGTTGACCAATGACGATGCAGCCAAGATGCTTGGTGTGAGCAAGCGCACCTTGCAGCGAATGCGCTCAGAGAACCGCATTGATTTTATTAAAATTGGCAATCAATGCCGATACCAAGTTGAAGCCATTGAAAGAATGGTTGAGGAACGAACAATAGCAAAGGAAACATGAGCATGGAAGATGGAACATTGAGAAAACTGGAGTTATATCTCCATGACCTACACAAAAAGATAGACGGCATCTACGACATGCTGATGTTGAGACACGAACGAGAGACGGAGCAAAAAGGAAGTTCTGCCATCAATGAAAAATTGCTTGACAACCAAGACCTCTGCCTCTTATTTCAAATCTCCCCTCGTTCCCTTCAACGCTATCGCAGTCTGGGAGTGCTTCCCTACAAGCGTTTGGGGCAGAAAACCTACTACACGGAAGAGGATGTGATGCAGTTTGTAGAGAATAATGTCAAAGAATTCAAGAAAGAGAATGTGGAGCATTACTTGACTCGCATTCATCAGAAATTCAAATAACAACAGTATTCACCATTAAAAATTTACAATTATGGTACAAAAGAAAAAGAGTGATGAACAGGACGTGCTGGTAGTCCGTGACGAAAAGACGGGCGAGATCAGCGTCGTCGCCGGACTCAGCAGGGACGGCACACCGAAGCGAGCACCCGCCAAGGCGGAGAACACGTCCGACTTCCTGCGTTTTGACCGCAACAGCGACCTGATGGACAGTTTCTTTAGAAACTTCTTCCGCCAGTGCAAGAAGCCAAGCCGATTCGGATTCTACCGCATAGCGGCAGACCAGGTGGAAAACCTGCTTGGCGTGATGAAGGAGTTGCTGAAAGATCCGGAGGCTAACAAGGAGATTCTTTCCGCCCACAAGGTTGACACCTCCAATTATGAGAAAGAGGCAAAGCAATCGGAAGGTCAGGCGAAAGAAACCGCATCATCGGACGATGCGTCCAAGACGCAAGCTAACACAGAAAAAGAGAATGTATCATCTGAACAAACCAACGAAAAAGAGAACGACATGGAACAGAAACCAGAACAGACCGCAGCCGAACAGCAGGCACAGACCGCTCCGGGTGTAAAGCAGAACCTCATCAGTGGTAACGATGTGAACCTGCAGGAATTGGGTGCCAAATATGGCATAGACTTCAACAGTATGAATGAGAAGGATATGAAAGCCCTGCTCAACTACGGCAAGACGGGGCTTGTGATTGTGAAGCCGACCTTCGGCGGTGAACAGATAGAGATACAGGCCCGTCTGTCATTCCGCAAGGACGATAACGACCAGTTGCAACTCGTGCCGCATTTCGTGCGCAACGAGCCTAAACTCGATGTCGCTTACAAAGGCTATACCTTCACTCCAGAGGACAAGAAGAACCTGTTGCAGAACGGCAACCTCGGAAAGGTTGTGGATTTCCCCGACAAGAATACAGGTGAGCTGCGTCCTCATTTCATCAGTATCGACCGTCTCACCAATGAGATTGTTGACATCCCGACCAACAAGGTGCGCATACCCGATACCATCGGCAAGACACCTATTACCAAGGACGACAAGAGAGTGCTCTACTCAGGTATTCCGCTTCGCAAGGAGATTGAGCTTGCCAACGGGCGCAAGTTTACACCGCTGCTGCAGGTGAATGTGGAACAGCGTGGCGTGGAGTTCGTGCCTGGCAGCACAAGACAGGCGCAAGGTCAGAAACAGAATGGCGACAAGAAGCAAACCGCTGACAAGCAGGAGCAGAAGGCAGAAGGTGATACGGGCGGTCAGAAGAAACAGCAAGATCCCAACCACTGGCTCAATGAGGACGGAACCATCCGCCGACTCAACACCTATTTCAAGAAGGAGTTGACCGAGCAGCAGAAGGACGACTATGTGGCAGGCAAGACCATAGAAATCAAGGAAGTGCCGAACAAGAACGGCAGCGGTACCTATACCGCCTATGTGAAGTTCGACTTCGACAAGATGCAACCACGTTCCTACCGCAACAATCCCGACCTAAAGCAGGCAAAGGAACAGATTCCGACCAATGAGAACAAGACGCAGGTTGCCGTCAACGAGCAGGGCAAGACCAACGAGGCGACCAAGCACACCAAGGAACCCTTGAAGCCGGGACAGTCTGCACCGAAGAACGAGAAGCAGCAGAAGGAGCAGACCGCCGAGGCACAGAAGCCGAAGCGTAAGGCAAGAAGCGTGAAGATGTAGATGCCGCCACTTAATCCATTTGAATAATCCATCAGTAAAGAATAACCGACACCTGCGACCGACTATTCCACGGTTACGGGTGTCACAAAAACAACAGACAATGAAGACAATCATCGCAGAGAAACCAAGCGTAGCCAAGGAAATCGCCCACATTGTGGGAGCTGGCAAGCGTGAGGAAGGCTATATGCAGGGCAATGGCTATTATGTGACATGGGCATTCGGACATTTAGTGCAGCCAGCCATGCCGGAAACCTACGGCATGAAGGGATTCCATGCAGAGAATCTGCCTGTGATTCCCGACCCGTTCGTTCTTGTTCCCCGACAAGTCAAGACAGAGAACGGCTACAAACCAGATGCAGGTGTGCTTGCCCAGATTAAAATTATCGGCAAGCTGTTTGACAGCAGCGAGCGCATCATCGTCGCCACCGATGCCGGACGTGAGGGAGAGCTTATTTTCCGCTACCTCTATGAATACCTCGGCTGCAAGAAGCCGTTCGACCGTCTCTGGATCAGTTCGCTTACAGATTCCGCCATCCGTGAGGGACTTGCCAACCTCAGAAATGGCAAGGAGTATGACAATCTCTATCATGCAGCCAAGGCACGAAGTGAGGCAGACTGGCTCGTCGGCATCAACGGCACGCAGGCCCTGACGATAGCCGCAGGACGTGGCACCTATTCCGTAGGTCGTGTGCAGACTCCGACCCTTGGCATGGTGTGCGAACGCTATTGGGAACACAAGCGTTTCGAGTCGAAACCGTTCTGGCAGGTACACTTCGGTGTGGTTGATGCAGACAGTGGCAATATACTGAAGTTCACATCTGCCAACCGATGGACAGACAAAGCCACCGCAACCGACATATATAATAAGGTGAAAGATACCGGCTCTGCCATCATCACAAAGGTCACAACCAAGCGAAAGGTGGAGAAGGCACCGCTCCTTTACGACCTTACCACCTTGCAGAAAGAAGCCAACTCCCAGCATGGCTTCACGGCAGAGCATACACTCTCCATCGCCCAGAAACTCTACGAGGCAAAGTTCATCACCTATCCGAGAACATCAAGCCGCTATATCTCGGATGATGTATTTGCCACCCTTCCCAAACTCTTCAAGAATTTAGAGAATCATTCGGAATATGGAGAGAAAGTGAAACTCTTGCCTTGCAGTGAGGACTACAGCAAGAACAGCGTGAATGCAGCCAAGGTGACCGATCACCATGCCCTGCTCATCACTGAAAACGCAGCCATTGGTCTTTTCAAGGACGAGAAGATCGTTTATGACATGATATTGTGCCGGATGATTGAAGCGTTCTCGGCAGACTGCATCAAGGACATCACATCAGTATCGGCGCAAGTGGATCATGAAATAGAATTTGGTATCAGCGGCTCCATCATCCGACAGACTGGCTGGCGAGCATTGTCACTCAAGGAAAAGAACAGCAAGAAGGACAAGAATGCAGACACAACCGACAATGAGGTCAAGGAGCAAGTCATTCCCAACTGGCAAGAAGGACAGCATATCACCTTTTCAGGCTGCACCATCACGGAGGGCAAGACCAAGCCGAAGCCTTTGCATACGGAATCCACATTGCTTGCAGCAATGGAGACCGCAGGCAAAGAGATAGTAGATGATACGATGCGCCAGGCAATGAAGGACAGCGGTATTGGCACACCTGCCACACGTGCCGCCATCATCGAAACCCTGCTCAAACGAGAGTATATGGTGCGCCAGCAGAAGAAACTCGTGCCGACGGAAAAAGGACTCGCCCTGCATTCCGTAGTGAAGAACATGGCGATTGCCAATGTGGAGATGACGGGTAAATGGGAGGCGGAACTTGCCAAGATTGAACGAGGTGAAGCAAGTGCAGACGGGTTCACCCATAGTATCGAAGGCTATACCCGTGAAATCACTGCGGAATTGTTAGGTTGTGACAGACTTTTCAGCCACAAGGATTCCGGCTGCCAGTGTCCTAAATGCAAGCAAGGTACCATGCAGTTCTTCGGAAAGGTAGTAAGATGCAGCAACAAGGAGTGCGGTATGCCAGTGTTCAAGCAGGTAGCAGGAAAGTTGCTCACTGATTCCGACATCACCGATTTGCTTACCAAGGGCAAGACCAGAACGCTCAGTGGTTTCACCAGCAAGCAAGGCAAATCGTTCTCCGCAGCCATTGCCTTTGACGAGAATTTCAACACGAAATTCGTCTTTGCAGAGCGCAAAACAGCAGAAAAGCGAGGAAATGTGAAGAGATACAAGAAATAGTTTGTACCTTTGCCACCGAAACACGGTTCATAAATGTTGTCTTTATTTAGGATGCTTTTATTTACTGTGGATTAAGTGGCGGCACTCGGAGGGATACCGAGTGCCTTTTCTTGCTTTCACACAAACACCAACCGCCATCCACGGTTTATTATTCACCACTTAATCCATTCAACAGACAAATGAACAGAAAGAAACAGGCACAGACAGAACTGTCCTATTACGGACTGTATCTCTTGAACCATCTCAGAGAGAACCGTTTTCCACAAGCCAGCGATGCGGACTTTATCCGCGAACGTGCAGACCATGCCGCAGAAGTATATGAGCAGGCACGGCGTGATGCCCTCTTTGCCGATGCGGCACAAGAGCTTGCCATGTCAGCATTGCTGAAAGGTCTCCGCTTTTCCAAGTACAGCATCCTGTATGATGTTGTTGACAGTGAGTTTCCCCTGGAGGTAGCAGTAGAAGACCAGGAAGCGTTTGTCAAGCACCTCCTGCCTTTGGTTGATAACGTGTATTCCATTTACGACCTCACCGATGACGATTTTGCCCAGTCACCGGACTACGACCAGCTCTACACAGAGCTGACGGGAGCCGTAGCCCTTTTCATAGAGTCAAATGGCGTACAATAGAAAACAACGTCTGAACGACAACATCAAGGCGATAGAGACGGCATTCATCCTTGACAGGGAACAGCGCACGCCGACCGCCCGTGAGCGTCTCCTTCTGGAGCGTTACTGCGGATTCGGTGGATTGAAGTGCATCCTGAACCCTGCCAGGGAACTGGCGGATGCCGTCCATTGGGCAAAGTCAGACCTTGAATTGTTTGCTCCAACAGTGGATCTGCATAGACTTATCCGTGAAAACAGCAAGAATGAAAGCGAGTACAAACAGTTGATGGACAGTCTGAAACAGTCCGTCCTTACGGCATTCTACACGCCGTCAGCCGTTACAGAGGCTTTAGCGGATGTGTTGAAAGAGCATCAGATTATCCCCGAAAAGGTGCTTGAACCCTCGGCAGGAATCGGTGCCTTTGTCGATTCCGTCTTGGATAACAATCCCAAGGCAGACATTATGGCGTTTGAAAAAGACCTGCTTACGGGAAAGATACTCCACCATCTGCACCCGGAGCAGAAAGTGCGCATAGAGGGATTCGAGAAGATAGAAAAGCCTTTCAATGACTACTTCGACCTCGCCATCTCAAATATTCCCTTTGGCGATGTTGCCGTGTTTGATCCGTCCTATACAGCCATGAAAGGCATGAGGGCACTTGTCACCAGACGCATACACAACTACTTCTTTGTCAAGGCTCTTGATACGGTAAGGGATGGTGGGTTGGTTGCCTTCATCACCTCACAAGGCGTATTGAATGCCAAAAACAACAGTGCCGCGCGTTTTATGATGCTCTATCATGCAGATCTCGTGTCAGCGATTCGTCTTCCCAACAACCTGTTCACGGAAAATGCCAATACGGAAGTGGGCAGTGACCTCATTATTCTGCAGAAAAATACCCAAAAGGAGTCGCTGCGAGGAGACGACAACCTGCTTGACACTGTCTATAATGACGAGAACCGCATTCCGACTAACAACTACTTTCTGGAGCATCCGGAACGCATTATCCATACAACAGCAAAGTTGGATACTGACCCGTTCGGCAAACCTGCAATGATATACACGCATGAGGATGGCGTGGAAGGCATTGCAGAGGATTTGCGAAAGATGCTCCATGAAGACTTTAAGAAGAACCTCAATTTGAACCGATACTTGGGGATAGAGGAAACAATGTCTGAGGAAGTTAAGGAGGTTGAAGAAACAGAAAAGATAGAAAAAACAGAGAAGATGAAGCCTTCCATTGAGGAAAAGCAGAACGATACGGTAGTATCCTTGCAAAAGCAGGAAAAGCCTACTGATGGTGCTGAGCTATCCCAAAAGTCCAATCATCATCAGCCACCAGTCCAAATGACTCTGTTTGACCTTTGGGGAATGGAAGAAGAAAACCGTCTGACTGTCCATGCTACAAAGAAGAAAGCAGAGGTAACAGTGGGTGCTGCCGCCAAGAAAGTGTCAAGGAAGAAAGCAAGTCCGTTGGTAAAAAGCGTCAATCCGACTTTTGAAGTAGAGGCAAAGCCTGTGGAAAAAGAAGAAAAGCCTTCGTTGACAGATGCAAAAGAGCAGGAAACAGCACTGGAGACAAAACCAATCCTGCCTGGGGATGAACCATACGCAAGCATCTCTTGGGAAGAGAATCCGCCAATCAACGGCTTTTACGAGATGATGATGACCATGGCTCCCGAAGACAGGGTGCTGCTGCGCCAAAAGGCGGAACTGCACCGTCAGGAACAACTCAAGGCTTTGGGCGTTGAAGATACGCTTGATCCGAAGTTCAAGCCGCCGATGGAACCGATAGAAGTTCTCAAAGCTCAAATCGGGTATGGACAGTCGAAAGGGAATGAGCCAAAAGAAGATTCCAAGACTCAGAACACATTGGAAGAAACAGATCATGAGCGGGAACAACAAAAAGGGCAAGAAAGAAAGCGGGAAGAGCTGGCAAAGAAGAAAGAGGATGCTATGAAGCCCCGTCCATTTGATGAGAAACTGGATAGTTTTCATCGTGAGGGTTCTATGGTGCTCGACTCTGCCGGAAACATCGGTGTATTGAAAGACCTTACCAAGTATGGTGCTACCTTCATGCCGTTGGATCTGAATATGGAGCAGAAAGAAAAGGCTGTCCTGTATATCGCCCTCCGTGATGCCTATCAGAAACTTTACACCTATGAAGCGGAAGAACAGACGGAAAACAAGCAGATGCGTGAGAGTCTGAATGTCTATTATGACGCTTTCTTCATTCGCTTCGGCAACCTCAATGCCAAGCAGAACGTGAAGTTCATCCTCATGGATGCCTCAGGGCGCGACATGCTGTCATTGGAACGGGTGGAAAACGGACAGTTCATAAAGTCAGACATCTTCGACCACCCGGTCTCTTTTTCGCTTGACGAGGTCAGTCATGTCGATTCTCCAGAGGAAGCGCTCACCGCCTCGCTCAACAAGTTCGGCCGTATCGACTTGCCGTATATGACTGAATTATCGGATATGCTGGAACCGGAACTGACGGAAGCGCTTAAAGGGCGCATCTATTACAATCCGCTCATAGACGGCTACGAGATAGCCGACCGCTTCATTGCTGGCAATGTCATAGAGAAAGCGGAGCGTATAGAAGAATGGCTGAAGGAAAATCCCGACCATGCAATCGTGAGGGAGTCGTTGGAAGCCTTGAAGGCAAGCATTCCCGAACCGATAGCCTTTGAGGACCTGGACTTCAACTTCGGTGAGCGTTGGATACCTACAGGTGTGTATTCCGCTTACATGAGCCACCTCTTCAATACACAGGTCAGCATCGTCTATTCCGACAGCATGGACGAATATTCGGCAAAATGCAGTATGAAGACCATGGCCATCACGGATGAGTATATGGTGAAGGGCTATTACCGCAACTATGACGGCATGAGTCTTCTGAAACATGCCCTGCACAACACTTGTCCCGACATGATGAAGAGCATCGGTGAGGATGAACACGGCAACGACATCAAGGTGCGTGACAGCGAGGGCATACAGCTTGCCAATGCCAAGATTGACGAAATCCGCAACGGGTTCACTGAATGGCTGGAGGAGCAGTCTGACTCCTTTAAGGAACGCTTGACCACAATGTACAACCGGAAGTTCAACTGCTTCGTGCGTCCGAAGTATGACGGTTCTCACCAGACCTTCCCCGGCTTGGACTTGAAAGCCCTTGGCGGAAAGTATGGCATCAAGAGTGTGTATCCAAGTCAGAAGGACTGTGTTTGGATGCTTTTGCAGAACGGCGGCGGGATATGTGACCACGCCGTAGGTACAGGCAAAACCCTCATCATGTGCATGGCTGCGCATGAGATGAAACGCCTCGGTATGGCTCACAAGCCGATGATTATCGGGCTGAAAGCCAATGTCGCGGAGATAGCTGCCACCTATCAGACAGCTTATCCCCATGCGAGGATACTCTATGCCTCGGAGAAGGATTTTTCCACCAAGAACCGTGTCAGTTTCTTCAACAACATCAAGAACAACGACTATGACTGTGTAATCATGTCGCATGACCAGTTCGGGAAGATACCGCAATCGCCAGAACTCCAGCGGCAGATATTGCAGGCTGAGCTTGATACCGTGGAGGAAAACTTGGAAGTGATACGCACGCAGGGCAAAGACGTGTCGAGGGGAATGCTCAAAGGCTTGGAAAAGCGAAAGCAGAATCTGGAGGTGAAGTTGCAGAAGATAGCCTACAGCATCGAGCAGCGTACCGATGATGTGGTGGACTTCCGCATGATGGGCATCGACCACTTGTTTGTGGACGAGAGCCACCAGTTCAAGAACCTCATGTTCAACACCCGTCACGACCGTGTGGCAGGACTCGGCAACAGCGAGGGAAGCCAGAAGGCGCTCAACATGCTCTTTGCTATCCGTACCATACAGGAGCGGACAGGCAGAGACTTGGGAGCGACATTCCTGTCGGGAACAACTATCAGTAACTCACTGACTGAGTTGTATCTGCTCTTCAAGTACCTGCGCCCTAAGGAACTGGAGCGTCAGGACATCCGCTGTTTCGATGCGTGGGCGGCAATCTTCGCCAAGAAAACTACCGACTTCGAGTTTAACGTCACTAACAACATCGTGCAGAAGGAGCGTTTCAGATACTTCATCAAAGTGCCGGAGCTTGCAGCCTTCTACAACGAGATAACCGACTATCGTACGGCGGAGGCGGTTGGTGTGGACAGACCACAGAAGAACGAGATTCTTCATAACATACCACCGACACCAGAGCAGGAAGATTTCATCCAAAAGCTGATGGAGTTTGCAAAGACGGGTGATGCCACCATCCTCGGCAGACTGCCACTGTCGGAAACGGAAGAGAAGGCAAAGATGCTCATTGCCACGGACTATGCCCGAAAGATGGCTCTCGACATGCGCATGATAGACCCGACTTGTGAGGACCATCCCGACAATAAGGCAAGCCATTGTGCCAAGATGATAGCGGACTATTACAAACGCTATGACAATCACAAGGGCACGCAGTTCGTATTCTCAGATCTTGGCACATACAGACCTGGGGAATTCAACGTGTATTCTGAAATCAAGCGTAAGCTGATAGAGGATTATGGAATACCCTCGTCAGAGATTCGCTTCATTCAGGAGTGCAAGAACGAGAGGGCAAGAAAGGCGGTGATAGCAGCCATGAACGAGGGTTCGGTACGAGTATTGTTCGGCTCCACATCCATGTTGGGTACAGGCGTAAACGCACAAAAACGGTGTGTGGCTATCCATCATTTGGATACACCGTGGGTGCGACATGAAGTCGCATAGATAATTGTTGGAATGATACTTTAAGTATCAGTTTTAACCCGCTGTTCCGTCAGCGGTAGCCTACCGACCGATGCACCTTAATGTTGTATTAAGCGGTCGGGACAAAGTACACTTTCACAAGACAAGACAGAACCGTGAGGGGAAGTCAAGTATGGTTAGTATCATACCGTAGAGTGGCGAGGCTGGATAGTATGGTTAGCGTAAGCGAACTGTTAGTAAACTTCGTAATGTCGTAAAAGAGTGCAAGATACTGATACACTCTACCCAAAATGGGATGCGGTCAGATAATCCTCTCCATGGTAGGATTACACGGATGTAAAGACCGTCGGAGGATGAGACAGAACCTAACCTATCCGTTAGTTATCTATGTGGAACATGGTAAGCCTGTACATCTCCTGTCAGACAAAAGACAGGTAAGCTGAAAGTAATGGATGCTGAATGATGTGCAGGTATAAGATAACAGAGAAAGCGAATGCCGTTCTGTAATGGGACGGATAGGGTTTGAGCCACTTATCACGAGTTGACAAGGGACAACATCAACCTACCACGAAAGTGGGCAGACTTCTGTGGTAATGTTTGGGAGGCAAATACCCAACATTAGCCAAATGGTAATTCTTTACAATAAACTTTTAGAACTTTTTAAAGTAGGAATGCAAATGAACGATAAAATCAAAGAAAATCTCCTCGACCAATCGTGTGCGCCGACTGACAACCTGCAATCAAATTGGGACAGAATAGACTGGACTAAGGCGGAGCAAGCTGTTAAGAAGCTTCAAGCTCGTATTGTAAAGGCTCAGAAGGAAGGCAGACATAACAAGGTGAAAGCCTTGCAATGGACGCTTACCCACTCTTTTTACGCAAAAGCCTTAGCCGTAAAGAGGGTTACTTCTAACGGGGGTGGTTGTACTCCTGGGGTTGACAAAGAAATATGGGATACCCCTAAAGCTAAAATGCAAGCAATAACCCAACTCAAACGCAGAGGCTACCAGCCAATGCCGCTGAGAAGAGTTCATATCAAGAAGAGCAACGGCAAACTGCGACCGTTGGGAATACCGACAATGAAAGACAGAGCCATGCAAGCACTCTATCTTATGGCATTGGAGCCTGTATCAGAAACTACAGCTGATACTCGTTCATACGGTTTCCGCAAGGAACGCTGCTGTATGGATGCAATACAGCAATGTCATAACATTCTCCGAAAGGGATATTCTCCCGAATGGATTTTGGAGGGTGACATAAAAGGGTGTTTTGACCATATCAGCCATGAGTGGTTACTTGCCAATATCCCAATGGATAAGGCAATACTCCGAAAATGGTTGAAATGTGGCTATGTTTTCAACAAGCAAATGTTCCCGACCGAGGAAGGAACACCGCAAGGTGGTATAATTTCTCCGACACTTGCCAATATGACTTTGGACGGATTGCAGAAAGCTCTTGCAGATAGATATAAGCGCCATCATGTTAATGGTAAGTTGTATTCACCAATGGTGAACCTTGTACGTTATGCGGATGATTTTATCATCACTTGCGAGAACAAGGAAACTCTTGAAAATGAAATCAAGCCATTGGTTGCTGAATTTATGTCTGAAAGAGGTCTGACCTTATCAGAGGAAAAGACGGTGATAACCAACGTGCATGACGGTTTTGATTTTCTTGGCTTTAATATCCGCAAATACGGCAAGGACATATTGACCAAGCCGACAAAGAAATCCGAGAAACGCTTTATGGAGAATATCCGTAAGGTAATTAAGGAGAACAAGGGTTGCAGACAGGAGTCGTTAATCAGAATGTTGAACTCTAAAATCCGAGGATGGGGAGGTTATTATCAGCATGGGGCGACACGTGATTCATTTCACAGAATCGACCATCAGATATTCCTCTCACTATGGCAATGGGCAAAACGCCGTCATTCCAAGAAAGGGAAACGGTGGATAAAAGACCGATATTGGCATGACATTCGAGGGAACAAATGGACTTTCGCTTCAAAATTCAAGAAACCAAACGGAAAGGAAGACCAATTGACATTATTGTCTCTGACTTCATCGTTTCCATTCCTGCAATACACGCAGATTAAAGGAGACATGAACCCGTTTGATGCAGACTGTCGTCTGTACTTCTATAAAAGAAAGAAGTCGAAAATGCTTGTTACGCTAAAAGGACGCAAGTCACTGCTGTACCTATGGGAAAAGCAAGGACGCAAATGTCCTATATGCGGTGAGCCTATTGATACGCACAAGGCATGGAATGTCATGCCAACCGTTCAAAACGGAAAGAAATGCAATCTGTTGGTTCATGATGAATGTTTTAAATTATCCCGCAAATCAAATGGAAACAAGAAGTAGTTTGAGCCGGTCTCTGCATACAAACAGAGGCTTAGAAAAGCTTGAGCCGTATGAGGGGAAACTCTCATGTACGGTTCTTAGGGGGGAAGAGGGCAGCAATGCCCTTGACCTACCCGATCGACCGTCAGACTTGGCACAGCGTGACGGTCGAGGTGTGCGTGCCGGCAACGAGATTGCCAAAATCTATGCCGACAACAAGGTGGATGTCATCATCTATGCGGTGGAAAAGTCGCTTGACTCGTACAAGTTTAACCTCCTGCACTGCAAGCAGACTTTTATCTCGCAGTTGAAAAGCGGAGCCTTGGGGGCGAGAACCATTGACGAGGGAGCGATGGACGAGAAATCGGGCATGAATTTTTCCGAGTATATGGCTATTCTCTCCGGAAATACCGACTTGCTTGACAAGGCAAAGCTGGAGAAGAAGATTGCTTCTCTGGAGGGTGAGCGCAAATCGTTCAACAGGGGCAAGCGTGATTCGGAACAGAAACTGAAGTCAAAGTCAGAAGAGCTGGACGGCAATCGGACTATACTCAAAGGCATGACAGCGGACTATGACAAGTTTATGAGTCAGGCAAAGAAGGATATGGACGGGAATATTCTCAATCTCATCACCCTTAACGGTCTCGAGTCCAATAATCTGGAAGTGATAGGCAAACAGCTTCAAAGGATGGCAAAAACGGAAAGGACAGATGGGGAATACAAGGAAATAGGTGCAATTTATGGATTTCCTATCAAGGTCGTAAGCGAGACAAGCTTTGAGAGCGGTCTTCCCTTCGTTGATAACCGCTTTGTTGTTGAGGGCCATTACAAGTATCAGTACAACAACGGACATCTCGCCAAGTCTGACCCGATAGCTGCGGCAAATAACTTTGTGAATGCCCTGCAGAAGATACAAGGGTACATTGAACAGTATGATTCAAGATGCAGGACACTGGAGAAGGAGATACCGCAACTAAAGGAAATTGCTTCCAAGGTCTGGAAGAGAGAAGAAGAGCTGAAAAGTCTGAAGACGGAACTGGCAGCATTGGATAGAAAAATACGGTTAGAATTGGCACCACCTGTTCAAGAAAAGGATATAAGTGATAAACCTCAAAAAGAAAACAACACTATCAAATCGGGAGAATTCTACGCAGATACTATAGTACAACAAGAAAGGAAGGTCCGAATTGGTCTTTAATTGGTCTATTTATAAAGTGGCAAGCAAACTTATTATGAGTTTGTTTGCTACTACTTTTTCTTAATACTATATAAATTATCTAAACACAGATAGTTCTTCGTTCACATTTTGATATCAAAGTAATGAAAAACAGTATTTGTTTATACAAAATTTCTGAGATATTAAAGCGATTAGGCTTAAATAGTCTTAAATTTGTGTTGCAGTATTTATAATTCCTGCCATTTCTTGTCTTTTCTCAATAAATTTTCGTATTTTTGCAGTCGGATTGTATAGCCAGACCGCAGTTGTCGCTGTAAGACGAGTTCTTTCATGATAACCGAGTCGGCAGCCTACGCCGTGCTGAGTGTAGTGAAGTCAACCATGACATATCTATACGAAAGCGGGCTTTGGGTGGGAAAGCAATCCAGACATAATGGAAGGCGTTTATCGACGCTGTGTTTAAGACTTCCTGTAATCTAGCAAATTAACAGTTAATCATAGTCTTGAATATGGTCAACGGTAGATGTCCCGGGTGTGATTATTTCAATCCCGTGGAGACCTTGTAAGCATAGATTGTACCCTTTCGGGCGCAATCAAATGTATTATATAGGTCTCTTTACACGGACATGATTTTCATATCGGCGTGGGCTCTGACGTTGTCTGTTCAACTATGATAGGCAATTGCTAGAGCCTCAGGAAGTGGAATGGACAACAGGACGATTCCACGCTTTTTTTGTCGCAATTTAACGGATTTCTGTCTAGAAAAAAGTTAGCACCGATATGAAAGTCGATGAATGGACATCAGAAGATGTACACACCTCAGGAGGAGGTGAATTCCCTCCTTGCGCTGGACTTACCTCCAACGCCCTCCCCGAAGCTCAAAGCACAGTTTCCGCCGAGAGTTCACAAACAGGGGTGTCCACCAGAAATGCCCATATAGCAAGTAAGTCTAAAGCGCAAAAAGAGGAAGAAATTCCTCATTGGTATGCTTTACGCACCACCTATGGTAGAGAGAAAAAAGCATACGACTATATGACCGCCAAAGGCATCACGGCTTTCTATCCTACCACCGAGGTAGTGAAACTTATAAAAGGTAAGCGCAAAATTGTTATCGAGTCACGTTTACCCAACATCTTCTTCGCCTACGGTACCGAAGAACAACTCAAAACCTTTGTTTACGACAACGTAAATCTCCCATTCCTTCGTTTTTACTATCGTCACGTCCACGTTGGGCGCAGAATAGAGAAGGTTCCTATGATAGTTCCAGACTATCAGATGGAAAGTCTCAAAATCATCTGTGCTGCCGATGCGGATAATACAATCGTGTCATTAGTCGAAGTGCCAAAGTTCGAGAAAGGACAGTTGGTAAAGGTTATTGATGGTGTATTCAAAGGGGTGGTTGGAATAGTTGCACGCTGGCAGGGGCAACAGAGAGTAGGCGTGGTAGTAGATGATTTGGTAACAATGGCCACAGCCTATATACCAAGTGCGTTTCTTCAAAAAATATAATAAAACAATTAATAAATATGAAATATGCTTTAGTAACAGGAGCCTCGCGAGGTATAGGACGTGCAGTGGCTTTGCGCTTAGCAAATGAGTATCCTGTCATAATCAATTATCATTCTAATTCCGAAAGTGCTAATGAGGTAAAGGAACTAATTGAGGCGAACGGAGGTTATGCAGAGTTGCTACCTTTTGATGTTGCAGATTCACAATCTATAGAAAATGCGATTGACCTGTGGGAGCAAAGACATCCTGATGATTATATTTCTGTGTTAGTAAACAATGCAGGTATTCGTCGAGACAATGTTATGTTTATGATGGCTAATGAGGAATGGCATGATGTACTTAACACAAATCTTAACGGCTTTTTCTATATCACAAGACGCCTATTGAAACATATGATGCCTCGTAAACGAGGTGGAAGAATTATAAACATGTCATCGCTTTCTGGTTTGAAAGGAATGGTAGGTCAGGTAAATTATAGTACTGCAAAAGCAGCGCTAATAGGAGCGACAAAAGCTTTAGCTCAAGAAGTAGCCCCTCGTAACATCACAGTGAATGCAGTGGCTCCAGGTTTCATACAAACAGATATGACTAAGGATTTACCACCAATACTCTGTTAATTCTTATGTAATCGATTGAAAATGAGA
>NZ_QTXV01000062.1:0-17350 GCF_003461825.1 Prevotella sp. AM42-24
ACAAGAGAAGCTTTCTTTCGATTGCTGGTGCAAAGGTACAAAAAAGTGTTGTAGGATGCAATAGTTTTCCGGTAACTTGAATTCAGTTTTCCGGAATCTTGTGAAAATAGCCTTCCAAGAGAATGTGAAAGATACAAAATGGTACACTAACATCGGTCATTAGTGACCGGTCATTATCGGTCATTAAGAAAAATCAATCCGGTCATTTAGCTCTATAATATAATATTAAATATTTTAATATTATATTATAGCCATTTTTGCGCCCCCCGAAAACCTTAATGACCGAAAATGACCGGGCATTAATGACCGGGTAGGATGTGTGATAAGCATTATTTTACAGAATATATATGTGTTGTTAATTCGTTATGTTAGATTTCTAATCCCCTTAGATTTTTTTGTGTTAATAATTATAATAAAATGTAGATATTTCGCAATTATTTAGTACCTTCGGAGGCTATTCTGCGACAATATGCAGATGATAAAATAAAAAATTAAAACATATGGAAATGAAAAAGGAGCAAAAACAAGCAATCATAGAAAGTGGAAAGCAATATTTCCGCTCTATTATCATACCTAATCATTTGAAGAATCTGGACAAGCTTCATCTGAGTAGCTTTGATATAAATCCTTTTCTGATTAATTATCTCGCTGCTTTGGGAGATGCGCAACCCATTAGTTTGGCCAAAGCTCTAGTCTATCCACGTATCCTTGACACAGGTCTTAGTAATAGTTTCGGTCAGAATATTCAGGTGTTTATTTCCCAACTTCAGGAAGTTGTTGGTGGAGCTTCTGGAATTGATGGTATAGATATAGAATTTATTGATGCGATTGATGGGCGCCGTAAATACTGTCAGTGTAAGGCGGGTCCTAAGACGATCAACAAGGATGATATTACTACCATTTTGAGTCACTTTAAATATCTTTTGTACAAGTCAAGACTTGATAGAATGGGGTTGCAGTTTGAAGATCTCGTAGTAGGAGTTTTATATGGTGAGAAAGAAAACTTATCAACTTTCTATAAGGCGATAGATACGCATTATCCTGTATTGTGCGGTGCTGATTTTTGGATGCATCTTACGGGTGATGAAAACTTTTATCATCGTTTGGCCAAGGCTTTTGGTGAGGTAGTAGATGAAGATGGCATAAATGGAAGTGCACTTATCTTAGCCAAAGTTGAAGAAATCGCAGAGGAAATCAGAGAGAAAGTTGGGGTGTCTTCGCCACTTTTCCGTTAAATAACGTGATAAAATTCTTTGGTTTACCAACTTTTTATTATCTTTGCTATCAATTAACAAATTATTGATGTAGCAATAGTCCGGAAAACTAGAAACTACATAATAACAATACTAATATGAAAAGATATAACTTATTGATGTACAAAGCTTTAGGGGGGGGTAATTTTGCTCAGGCAAAGTTAGCCCAATATCATCATGTTCTTATTCGCAGGCGAATATTATCTTATTTTTATATGATAATAGTCGCTTTTTTTATGCTTTCTTCCACCGCCTGTTCTAGCGATGAAGAAACAGAAAAATCAGAGGTTTTTCATTACGAAACCACATTTTTAGCCCATAATTGGCAGATTTCAGAGCTTTATCAGCGCGTTGGAAGTCTCTTTATCGACGTAAAAGAGGCTCCTTTGTCCTGTCATTTTAACTCAGACAACATTTATTTTTCCGAAACGGAAGAAGTGAACCACTTCGATGACAACGGAAAAGTGACCCAAACAACCACCGAAAACATCCCTTGCGGTCACTACACCTATTTAGTAAAGGGGAATAAAATACAGATAGATAATCAGATATTCACCATTACGGACAACAACGGAAACCTCGTTCTGCAGAATGAGGACTGGAAGCTTGTGCTCGTAGAAAACTAAACATATATATTATGGGAACATACAATAAAGAACGAGAAGAACTTCATAAAACGATTTGGAGTATTGCAGAGGAATTAAGAGGTGCTGTTGATGGATGGGAATTCAAGGCTTATGTCTTGGGTGCCATATTCTATCGTTACATCTCAGAAAACCTTACCGACTACATTAATAATTTGCAGGCTGCTGCTGGAATCAAGGACTTTGATTATGCTAAAATGGAAGATGAAAAAGCAAAGGAGGCTCGCGAAATGATGGTGCAGGAAAAGGGCTTCTTTATTCTGCCAAGTCAATTGTTTCAGAGAGTAGCTGCTTCGCCAGAGAAGAATGTTAACCTCAATGAAACGCTAGCCCAAGTGTTCCGTTCTATTGAGGCAAGTGCTGCCGGTACAGATAGCGAGGAACAGGTAAAGGGACTTTTCTCTGATTTCATCATCGACAGCTCCCGTATCGGCAACTCTGTAGAAATGCGTAACAAGTGCATTTCCAAGGTGTTGACCAAGGTGCGGGATATGCAGCTCAGCAAGACGTTTACAGACAACAGTATTGATACAGTAGGCGACACCTACGAATACCTGATGCAGATGTATGCATCAAAGGCAGGTAAAAGTGGTGGTGAATACTTTACGCCACAGGAGGTGAGTGAAGTGCTTGCCCGCATCGCCAGCAGTAACAATCCTAACATTCAGAAGGTTTATGACCCAGCCTGCGGTTCGGGTTCCTTACTGATGAAGTTTGTGAAATATGTAGGTGAAAAAGCTTCGGAAATAGAGTTTTATGGTCAGGAAATAAATCCTACAACCTACAATCTCTGCCGTATCAATATGTTTCTGCATAACGTGAACTATGCTAAGTTTGATATTCAGTTGGGCAACACGCTTACTACTCCTCATCATCTTGGAATGAAGTTTGATGCTATCGTGAGCAATCCGCCATACTCCAAGAGTTGGCCGGGAAAAAATAACACGATTCTGATTAATGATGTACGATACAGTCCTGCTGGTGTGCTGGCTCCTATACAGAGGTCAGACCTTGCCTTT
Organism: Prevotella sp. AM42-24; assembly: GCF_003461825.1. Lineage (NCBI taxonomy): Bacteria > Pseudomonadati > Bacteroidota > Bacteroidia > Bacteroidales > Prevotellaceae > Prevotella > Prevotella sp. AM42-24. The sequence continues at coordinate 2,917 of NZ_QTXV01000062.1, forward strand.
ACAATGCACATGCTCTACCATCTTAGCGAAACTGGTACTTGTGCCATTGTTGAGTTCCCTGGAGTTCTCTATCGTGGTGGAGCAGAGAAGAAAATCCGCGAATACTTGATCAAGAATAATTTCGTGGATACGGTTATTCAGCTTCCTGCCAATCTTTTCTTTGGCGTAGGCATTGCCACTTGCATCATTGTTATCAAGAAGAATAAGAAAGATAATAATATTTTGTTTGTGGATGCTTCAGAAGAATATGAGAAGAAGGGCGACAAGAACAAGCTGGAGGATAAGAACCAAAACAGAATAGTAAATGCTTATCAGGAGCGCAAGGAAGAACAATATTTTACCAAGCTCGTTAGCAATGATGAAGTTCTAGCCAATGGTGCCAACCTCTCCGTTTCTTCTTATGTAGAGAAGGAAGATAAAAGGGAAGTGATTGATATTGTTAAACTAAACGAGGAGATTCAGACATTGCAGGCGGAAATATTTACTCTGAATACAGAGATTGCTAATAAAATTGCGAGTTTGTAACACATGAGAAGAGTTAGGTTAAAGGAAATTGGTACATTCTATAGTGGATTATCTGGGAAATCTAAAAGTGATTTTTCAGAAGGAAATGCTTTGTTGGTTACGTACCGCAATATTTTTAACAACCCTGTTTTAAATCCTGCAATAAAGGATACCGTTGTTGTTGGAAAAGATGAGAAGCAAAACGAAGTATTATGGGGCGACATACTCATTACGGGGTCGTCAGAAACCCCAGCGGATGCTGGAATGTCATCCGTAGTCTTGTTTGTCCCCAAAGAGAAAATATACTTGAATAGCTTCTGTTTCGGCTTTCGGCTAAATGACATGAATGAAGTTTTACCTTCATACATCGGACATCTGCTCCGAAGTACATCCATACGAACTGCTATTTCAAAAACGGCTTTTGGAGTTACTCGCTTTAATGTAAATAGAATGCGTTTTGCAGATATAGAGATTCCGTTACCTCCGCTTAACATTCAAAAGGAGATTGTCTCTATTCTTGATTCCTTCACCTCGCTCATCGACAAGATGAAACAGGAAGTAGAGATGAGGAAGAAGCAGATGGAGTATTATATAGATAGTTTTTACGGCGGAGATTTTGATGGCATGATGAGGTTAGCTGACATTCCGGAAAATTCTGTTGTGCAAATTTCTGATTTAGGTTCTATAATTCGTGGCAAACGGTTTGTTCGTGACGATATTCGCACAGAGGGGCAACCATGCATTCATTATGGAGATATGTATACATATTATGGAACCAAGGCTGCAACTGCTAAGACATTTCTCGAAAGAGATTTTCCTAAAAAGATGCGATATGCGCATAAAGGGGATGTTGTTATAGTTGGTGCTGGTGAAAATGATTATGATATAGGTGTAGGGCTCGTTTGGATGGGAGAAGAACCTGCTGCAGTCCATGATTCATGTTATATACTGAAACATCATCAAATTCCTATGTATATTTCATATTATCTGCGTTCGAACATTTATCATCAACAGTTGAAAAAGTATGTTTCAAGCGGTAAGATTTCATCTTTCTCTGCTGAAGGATTGGGGAAAGTTTATATCCCTATTCAACCAGAGGACAAGCAGCGCCAAATCGCTTCCAACCTCGACACATTCGAGACCTACATCTCGAAGCTGGAGAAGATGATAGAGTTACGCCAGAAGCAGTATGAATACTACAGAGAAAAGTTGCTGACATTTGAATAAATTCTTTTTATTAATAACGTTATGGCAGAAAGTTATAAAATCATAGCAGAGCAAGACTATTGTACCGTGGTGGCGAAATACGAGTCATCAAGGAAAAATGGTAATGCTTACCAAAGTGAGCAGGATCTGGAACGCTGGCTTATCGAACAACTGCAAAGACAAGGTTACGAATATCCTTCCATCCACAACGAGAAAGAGTTGCTGGAGAACCTACGCATACAGCTGGGCAAGGCAAACGATACAGAATACTCTGACAAGGAGTGGAAAAGTCTGCAGAATAAATTAACCGGCGAAACGCTCACGATGGAAGATAAGGCAGGCATGATTCAAAAAGAAAATACCGCAGTAGAAATAGAACGTGACAACGGTATTAAGACCAATGTTCACCTTATCCATAAAGATAACGTGTTCAAGAATAATCTGCAGGTTATCAACCAGTACGTACCTGCTGGCGGAACCCATGCCAACCGCTATGATGTAACCATCCTGGTTAACGGTCTGCCACTCGTTCATATTGAGCTGAAACGCCGAGGTGTAAGCATCAGGGAAGCCTTCAACCAGATAAACCGCTATGCTCGCGAAAGCTTCTGGGCAGGCAAGGGAATGTTTGATTACATTCAGCTGTTTATCATCAGCAATGGCACTGAGACCAAGTATTACAGCAATACCACCCGCTATGCTCGTGAGCAGGAAGCTGACAAGCAGAAGGGGAAGAAAAAGAAAATTCATAGCAACTCGTTTGAGTTTACAAGCTACTGGAGCGATAGGGAAAACAACCTTATCTGCGACCTTGAGGACTTTACCAAGACTTTCCTCGTAAAACGTACGCTGCTCGAAATTCTTACCAAATATTGTGTGTTCAATGTTGATAAGGAACTGCTGGTGATGCGTCCTTACCAGATAGCTGCTACCGAGAGTATTACCCAGCGTATCAAGATTGCCTTGAATCATCATTGGGAAGGGTCTAGAAAGGCAGGAGGCTACATCTGGCACACTACCGGTTCGGGCAAAACCCTGACCTCTTTCAAGACGGCTCAGCTTGCAAGCGATATAGAGGGAGTACATAAGGTAGTATTCATCGTTGACCGACAGGATTTGGACTATCAGACGATGAAGGAATACGACCGTTTCTGCCCTAACTGTGCCAATGGCAATGTGAACAGTAAAATATTGCTCGATCAGCTCAATGCCGGTAGCGATGATTCGAACATCATCATCACCACGATACAGAAGATGTCGAGCCTCTTGAGAAAAAAGCTGATAGAGCAGGAGGTTCTTGACCAGGTTTTCGTTTTCATCTTTGACGAGTGCCACCGCTCGCAGTTTGGCGCCATGCAGAAACAGATTAAGCAGAGTTTCAAGAAGTACATCATGTTTGGCTTTACCGGCACCCCGATATTTGGAGTTAATGCCAGTGGTAAAAAGGGCGAAATGATGACTACTGCAGATGTGTTTGGCGGAGAGTTGGACGAAAAGGGCAATCATACCAAGCCCCTCCACACTTATACCATCATCAATGCCATCAACGATAAGAATGTGTTGAAATTCAATGTAGAATACCACACGCAGACGGCTATGGTAGATGGAAAGAAGGTGGAGAACACAAACTATCTCGACTCCAAGCGTATAGCTTTGAATGTGAAATATCTTCTTGAACATTTCGATATAAAGACCAAGCGTTCTGTTCAGTGGACAGCCTCGGTGTTGACCAATGTAGAGGAAGTTGTGAAGAACTATAAGAAAAAGAAGGAAGATAGGGTAGAAGAACAGAAGGCAAAGGTTTCCACCACGGGATTCAACTCTATACTTGCCTGCGATAGTGTGCCAATGGCTATAGAATACTATAAGGAGCTGGAACGGCAGATGGCTGAGCCGGGGGCCCCACAGCTAAGGATTGCAACCATCTTTACTTCAGCAGCCAACGAGGCTGAGAACGACAGTAACGGAAATATAGAAGAAGACCCGGAAGGCATTAAGGAACTGGACTCTACGAGTAGGGAATTTCTGGATTCCTGTATAAAAAAGTACAACCATTGCTTTGGAACTTCATACAATACGAGTGCTGAATTGTTCCAAAACTACTACAAGGATCTTTCCTGGCGCACCAAGAACAAGGAAATTGATCTGCTCATTGTGGTAGGAATGTTCCTGACGGGCTTTGACGCAAAATGTCTCAATACGCTCTGGGTGGACAAGAATTTGCGAATGCATGGATTGCTGCAGGCTTTCAGCCGAACCAACCGTATTCTGAATGCCTATAAGAATTGTGGCAACATCGTTTGTTTCCGCAATCTCATAGAAGCCACCAACAGGAGCTTCGGGCTTTTCGGCGATGCTAATGCCAACAGTATAATTCTGATGCGAACATTTGAGGAATATTACAATGGCTACGAGGAAGATGGGAAACATCAGGCAGGATATAAGGAACTGGCTGAGAAACTTCTGCAGGAATATCCGCTCTGCAAGTTGAATCCTTCCATCCCGCTGGCTCAAAAGATAGACTTCGTCAAGTTGTATGGGCAATTCGTCAAGAAGACTAATATACTGATAAGTTTTGATCAGTTTAATCCGGAAACCCTGGAAGAGCGCAATGCAATCCGCATCATCTGTGAAGGTGACAGGCAGGACTACCAATCTTGGTACCTCAGCTTCTGTGATGATGTGAAAGGCGGAACCACGGGTGGCGGTGGTGGACATACTGGTGGAGACGGAGGTAACGGAACGGATGATTTGGAATTTGAGATAGAACTGATTCGCCAGTTTGATATTGATATTCCTTACATCCTGGCTCTTGTGAAGAAATATCATGATAGCAACTGTGAAGATGCAGAGCTTATCAAGGATATTATCCGTTGTATAACATCAAGTCCGAAGTTGAGGGATAAGAAAGATCTCATAGAGGGCTACCTTCATGTAATAAAAGAAGGTAAGGATGTAGATGTTTACGAAGAATGGCAGAATTATATCCGTCAGCAGATGAAAAAGGAACTGGAAACCATTATTAGCGAAGAGAACCTGAGGGAAGAGGCTACACGTGATTTTATCACCAAGTCTCTGCATGAAGGTTACGTAGAGGAGAGTGGAATGGCAATTACAACAGTACTGCCCCCGATGCCAATCTTTGGTGCCGGCAATAAACGTGAACAGAAAAAGAAGACTGTCATTGAAAAGTTTAAACGATTCGTAGAACGATTCATTGATTTATAAACTTTTATAATATAAGGAAAGAAAAGATATAGAAACAGGAGCCTATCCCTATAGGTAGGTGCACGGAAAGCGTTGTCAGCAAGTATAAATCTTATCGCTCAGAAACGACCAAACTTCAATAGAAGATAAGCTAACTTCAAGGATGGCAACAAGCGGCGCTCATGTGTAGAAGTAAAAATCTACGACGTGGGCAAGACTTGTATGTATATCTGAAGTTAGGGCTTTGGTCGGCCTCTGAGCGATGATTGCGTATGGGTTTTTGCCCACACTTTTTATACGAATAATATGGCAGCAGGCAAAACAAGATTCTTAAAGGATTTGGAAATGCTCATGCAGGAATATAAAACCTGCTATGGGGATTGTGCTGGCGATAGAACTATTCATAAACTATCGTTACTTATTGCTATGTTTGAAAGTAGCGAAATGTTTGGAAAGATAGGACAGAACCTTAAAACTAATCTAATCATCGATATTGATAGAGATGTTGATTACGTGAAATGGAGTAAACCGGAAACTTGGATAGAAACTAAATCTAAGACTAATCAGTATGCTACTTCTTTGACTTATGAGTCGCTGAATATGGACAAATCCTTATTTGCCAATAGTATGGCAGATATGTTGCCACCGGTTCCAGAAACCTCATCTGATGACAATAATAAGAATCAATTCGATGGGCTTACCTATATGGAAAGAGATAAGTTCAAGACAACCATCAATAACCTGATGAATAATAATGTATTTAATGATAAGGTTCTTGATTTTGCCATAGATTCTGCACTTAAAAAACTGTGTGCTGCACTTCTGGATATTGCCAAGATAATAGAAGCTAAGCATGGGGCAAGTCTTTATGAAAACCTCTATAATAAGCAGTTGTTTGCCTATAATAATAAGATTGGTTCCTCTGTGCTGAAATCTCATAAGGAATGGAGAGAAAGGTATTTGGATGATGAAATAACCGAAGAATCGTTAATAGTACATGTTCAGAAGGTTCTTATTGAACTCTTCAAGTCTGGCGTATTGGATAATATTGAGGTCAACGTCACCAAAAAGCAGAAGGATGACTATAAGGCTGAAATTGATTTTTCCGAGCATGAAATTCCCAAGAAGATGAATGCCAATAAGTTGTATAACTGCTTTAGGAGCATTTGCGTTTTTAAGGGTGGTAAGTATTCTCTGGATAAGGTAAAAGCCGGCAGACTGCTGTTTAAGATAAGAAAGGATGAGGATAAGATCTGTGCTTTCTTTAAGTTTGTATTAACGCTTACTTATGTTTATCAGGATATTGATGAGTTGAGAGAAGCGAATAGAGTGCCTAGTAAGATATTTGATTTCGATTTTTCCAAAATAGAATGCAAATTTAGTGAAGAAGAAGGTAAGCGGTCTGGCATTAGCAAGCATGCTCCTATGGTGCTCACCATTATGGATAAGATGAGTGAGAAAATGCCTAAGGCTTACTGGGTATGTTTCTTCTGTGTGTTGTTGGATAAAGAATGGATTGAAGACAATGTGAATGCTTTTTGTAAAAAGATGAATTCAATCTTTAGTGTAGAGCTGGACAAAAGTGCATTGAGGAAAACTATAAATAAACTAGGAAACAAAATCGAGGAATGGGATAAAGGAGATAGAAGGCTGAATGCAAAAAGAGAGTTTGGCTTAAAGTTCAAGCAATGCATTGATGCTTATGTTCAATATAAAATGAACTCTTTTACGTAGGATATGAGAATAGATAATACCACAAAAATTACATAGATAATACCACAAATTAAAAAACTTAGTACCACAAGCAAAAAGATAGCACCACTCGTACCACATGGTATGGGCGGTGCTTTTGTTTTTTCCCTACCTTTGCATCGTCGAAGAAACAAGAAAGCTCAGTAGTTTTTACAAGGAGATCTTGAAACACCTTCGTACATTTATTATATTATGAATACTCAGATTATGAGAGTGGTGCAGCAGGGCGAGCCTTTCGCTGTACAGAGTCAGAAGAGTGAAAACGGCCAGATGATGAAGTGCAACATCGTGTTGCAGGAGATGGGTGGCAAGTACGAAAACCAATATGCAGCTGCCATGCTGGGGAATGCGGCTCAGTGCAAATTCTATCCTGGCGATTTGGTAGTGGCTACGCTCAGATTCACGGCTCGTGAGTATAATGGTCAGGTTTATCAGGACATCTTAGTGACGGACATTGAAAAGGTAAAAAAGTAAAAGGGTAAAAAGAGCTTCGCATGATGAGCTATAATGCGAGGGTTCTGTAACAAGTAATTAATCTTGAATTGAAATGGGTGGAGTGAGAATTGTCCCGGGATAATTTGCGCAAACTGCTTACGACACTTCTTTCATTCATCCTAATTTTAATTTAAGAAATATGAAAAAAACAAATAATAAGCAGGTAAACAACCAGCAAGTGAATAATGATGACTGCCAGCATGTGCAGTTGGGTGGAACGGCTTACTATGATGAGAAGCAGTATTTTCTCTTCTGTCCTGATGCTGCCAATCAGCGTGTTGTGGAGAGCTTCCGACGTCATGGCGTGGCTCAGCAGATGCAAGACGGAACGTTTGATTTCGTGGCGCTTTCTAAGCAGAAAAGTCAGTCGAAATTGATTAAGAAACTGGCTCACGGACGTGTAAGCAAAACCAAGGATGGAGGCATCCAGCTCACCTTGAAGGTGTTTTGCGATGAAGGAATCAATATCGGCCATACGCTGGCTTCTGAGGCTGCAGAGGGAGCAGAGGCAGTAGTGGCTTATCAATTAAAAAGATAAATGAGCTGTTATTTAATTAAGGTGGAGAATGGGCACAAGGTTGCCCGTCCCATCACCTCGGAAGAGGAATACAAGCAGCTGCGTGGAAGCAACGAGCAGAAGGCGAATCTTCGCCTTGCTCGTGCTGGAAACGATGCTGCGAAACGCAGACTGGCGCAGTTTAACTATTCCGGGCATTATCCGCAGGGCGTAGTGAAAGGCATGAAACTGCCAAGTTCGGCTTTCGGCTTTGATATGGATGAACCAGAGGCTTTTGCCAAAGCTGCCAAACTGCTGCTGAAGGAGCCGAGTAAATACGGACTTCTGATGTTGGAACGCAGCGCAAGACAGGGCGGTCATGCGGTGTTTGAGCGTGAAAAGGGCAAGACCATCTTGGAGAACCAAGTGAGGATTGCTACAATGCTGGAGTGTGAAATGGATACCTCGGCTCACGACATCAACCGGGTTTACTTCACCACCACTTCGGATGACGAAGACCTACTCTTCCTCTCTCCACGACTCTTTCAGGATGATTACGACGAGGCTGCTGTGGCAGCTGAAGCAAGGGCTTTGGAGGATCGGGAGAGATTTGGAAAAGAGGAGTTGAATGAGGGTGCTCACAAGGCGAACAAGCATTACAAACCTTGGGAAAATCCGATGCCAAATGCTTCTGCTACGATTTTAGGCGGAGATGCTTCTACTGGCTCTTCAGAGAAGAAAACTGGAACGACTGCTCCTGCAGCTTCTACAGGAAAGAATGAAACTTCAACCCCATCTGCTGGAACTCCCCAAGTTTCTGCTCCATCTAATCTCAAATATCTCGGAATTCCTTATTCCGACATCATCGCCCAATGGTGGCAGATGTATAATGACGGGCAGGAACCCGTGAAATCCAATCGCAACACATTGACTTTCGAGCTTGCCGTAAATCTCCGTCATATCTGTGGTTTCGACCGCAATCTGATGGCTCAGGTGATTCCCTGCTACGATGGTTTCCCTGATCAGGAAAAGATGGCTTGCATCAACTCGGCACTCAGTGAGAAAATCACGCAAATGCCGAAACGTCTGAAAGATGTTTTGTACGCTTTACGACAGGAAAAACTGAAACAGACTGCACAGAATGGCATTTCCGCCAAGGAGGACGAGGCTCTGGTGAATGCGCTGGACGAGGCTAATGCCAAGGACGAAATGTTCTATTTCAACGCTTTGCCCAAGATGCCACTGGGCGTGCGTGATTCTATCAATGCTGTGGGTCCTGCACTGGCAATGCCGGTGATTACTGCTATCTGTCCTGTCATCGGAATGCTTGCAACAGGTGTAAAGGTAAGCGTGCACGGAAAGATGAACTCGTTGAACCTCATCAGCTATATCGCTGGTGATTTCGCATCAGGTAAAGGAAGTATTGATCCCGTAATAAATACTTGGACTTCTGAAGTAAAACAGATGGACAAAATGTACCAGCAGCAGGAAGATGAATGGCGTGCCAAAAAGCGTGCAGCTAAAAACAAGAAAGAGCAGCCGGAAGAACCGAAGCTGCCCGTAAGATGTCTCACATTGAACAATACCGTAGCCAATCTTGCCGAACGTCTTGCCAACACCGAAGGCAAACACGCCTTCTCGTTTACCCCTGAAGCCGATACCGTGGCGCAGAAATGGAAATCTGCTATGAGCGATTTCTCCGTGATGCTCCGACAGGCTTACGACGGAACGAGCTATGAACGAGAGGCAAGAAGTGCTGAGGCGGTGAATGTGCATATAGACAGGCTATTATGGAATGTGGTGATGTGCGGAACGCCTGATGCACTTTACCGAGTGGTCAGCAATTATACGGATGGTTTCCAAAGCCGTATCATTGTGGCTCGAACACCAGACAACACTTTCACTCCGCTTACGGATAATCTCTTTGTGCTGACTGAAACGCAACGTGAACACATACGGCAGATTGCTCATCTCTTGCCCTTGATGGGGGGCGAAGTCGTTCTGCCTAAGTTGGAGACAAAGGGTAGGGAATGGCTGGAAGAGATCAGACTGGAAACGATGAAGAATGACGACAAGGTGAAAGCCCGCCAGCGTTTCCGTATCTGTCCCACCACGATGAGAATGATGACATGTATCATGCTCTGCAAGGTGGCTGAGACACTGATCCAGAAGCATGGCTTTCAAGGTGCTGAAAAACAGCTGAAACAGAATCCGCTGATATGGAAGGAATTGATAGTCAAGATGCAGACACCTACCACGCTTGCAGCCTTCAATATCCTTGCCGATTATCAGTTGGACAATGCGCTCTACTTCTTCCGCAGCCGCATAGAAGATGCTTTCTCATCGAAGAGCTATTGCGGTCAGACTGCTTATGATCGTACCCGACGTGGCAGAAATGACTCCATCTTCGAGCGTCTGGACGTTACTTTCTCCTTTGAGCAGGCTTTGCAGCAAAGCATTGCCGTGAAGGGTGCAAACGTAACCCGGGAGGTCGTCAGACAGATGCTGAAAAACTGGAAGCGACAGGGATTGATAGGTGTGCTGCCTGATATGCATTATCAGAAGGTTCAGCCTACGGTATAAAAGAGTGTTTATAGGTACGTGATCATTAATTATTCCGGTCATTAACGGTCACGGTCATTTTCGGTCATTAAGGATTTTCAGTCAGAAATTCTTAATGACCTATCAACAAATCAAATGTATTTTTAAAAATTTTATTTTTATGGTAGTATACATTTATCGCCGTCATTTTACCCGCTGGGGGATTGAGGGCACATTAGTTATAAAGGGTACAAAAGTTTGTGATACCCTTGAACATCCTACATGTTATTTTCCTGCTGGGGAGTATGAGATAACTCTTTTTTCTCCCATCTTGGCCGGGGAAAAAAGTAGAAAAATGCCCATTGTCTTAATTCCAGGAATGTCAATATGGAATGTACTCCCTCGCATTGCTTATATTCAACCTGGTAATGGTCCGATGAGGCTGAAATACCGCAGCATCATCCTGGGCGAGTCTGTTCTCCCAGGTCTGGTGATTCACACTCAGGAATGCTTCGAACGATTTTATGAGCGATTAAGGAAAGCTATAAAGAGAAATGAATATATCTATTTAAATATCGTTGATTTGGGTAGTGATGAAATCCCAATATCTGATTAGGATTATCTCACATACATTTTTCATTTTAAAAAAGTTATTTTATGCGTAATATCAAGGAAATCATCATTCATTGTAGTGCTACCAAAGAAGATAAGGACTACACAGTTGCCGACATCGACCGCTGGCACAGAGCGCGCGGTTTCAGAAAGATCGGTTATCATTTCGTCATCTACCGCAACGGCGACATTCACGTAGGCCGTTCTTTGTCTGAAATCGGTGCTCATTGCAAGGGGCACAATGCAATCAGCATCGGCATCTGTTACATCGGCGGTTTATCCAAGGATGGCAAACCGAAGGACACCCGAACCATTGAACAGAAGGCTGCCCTGCTGGATCTCATCAGTCAGCTGAAGGAGGAATTCCCTCACGCCACCATCCACGGCCACAACGAGTTTTCTGCCAAAGCCTGTCCTTGCTTCGACGTGAAGAAGGAATTAGCTCCCTATTTTACCGTCTCATTTTCTTTCTGAGCCATTGACTGAATGCCTCGTAAGCACTGATTTCCTCCTGGTGCTGTGGCTCAGCGAAGGTAAGTTGATCACCCGATGAATCGCCATACTGGTCTGGGAAGATAATCATCAGATTGGTGCCCGAGAAGAAGCGGGTGATCTCCTCTGGCAGACGTTCCAGGGCTGTCTTGTAGGATACTGTTCCCTTGCGGGCAGTAATCACAACCAACATGTGGTCGTTGGAAATCTGGGCTGCCAACTGTGGCATTTCGTTCCAATGGTTCATCAAGGCATAGTCGGCACGCACTTCATGATGGCGGTTCTGTATGTACTCATTGATGAGCGCCAAGGTTTCGGTGCGACCATGAAACTGGATACGACAGTCGAGATTTCCTGCCATTCGGCTGAGGCGTTCAAGCCAGCGGTAAAAGCCTGGTTCAAACTCTGCTCGTGATGGCACGGCTACCTGGATTCTGCGTATTGTATTTAATGGTTGTATGACGCGAGCCATGATGATCTGTCGGCTCAAACCGTTGAAAAGGCTCTGATGGAATTCGCCCCAGAATTTCGGAGAACGCTCCGGATGCATGTGCATGCCGATGATAATCTCAGAGCATTGGAACTCGTTGAAAGCATGTTTGATGCCATTGGCTATGTTGGCCGCAATACGAACCTGCGTCTGGGTCATCACATCGGTAGCTGCTGCTAATTGGCTGCAATGGTCGAGCAGTTGTCTGCCCTGTTCCTGGTTGTATCGCATGTCCTTATCATCGTAAACCACGTTCAGACAAACCAGTCCCCGGTTCAGTTTCTGATTTCTTACTAAGAGTGCCAAATCCATCAGGCTGTCGGCATATTCCGGGTATCTCACAGGGATGAGAATCTTCTCGTCATTGCCCTTCTTCTCGTCTTCAGCTTCCGGCAATTCCTTGTCTCGGAGGATAATCTTCTGGGACGACCAGTCGGTGAGGAGCGAGGAGATGATGCAGGTAAAGAGGATCATGATGACCACGCCATTGAGCATGTCATCATTCACCAGATAAGTGTTGGGGCCGATGAGGATATTCATTCCGACCATGACCATGGCGATACTGCCGGCTGCGTGGGCTGAGGTGAGTCCAAACATCATGTGGCCAGAGGAAAGCGGAAGGCGGAAACCGAGGCATGCTGCATAGGCTGCTATGGCTTTGCCTAACGTTCCGAAAAAGACGATGCAGAAGATTACCCAGAGGATATGACCGCCCTGGAAGAGCAGGTTGACATTGATGAGCATGCCTACTCCTATCAGGAAATAAGGGATGAAAAGGGCATTGCCGATGAACTCCAAGCGGTTCATGAGCGGAGATACGTGGGGAATGTATCTGTTGAGGATGAGTCCGGCAAAGAAAGCTCCGAACACGCCCTCGATGCCTACTATCTGGGACAAGGCTGCACTCATGAAAAGCATCGCCATGACGAAGATGAACTGCATGACGGCATCACTGTAGCGGCGCAGAAACCAGCGGGTGAGACGGGGAATGAGGAATATCATAAAACTGCAATAGGCTGCAAACTTGGCGGCGAAGAATATCCAGAAGAGTACGCCGTCATGCTCGCCAAACGAGGCAACGAGACCTGCTAAGATGACCAACGCTATCAGAAGCGAAAGCATACTGGACCCGACACTCAGCGTGACACTCGGTTTCTGCTGCAATCCGTATCTCGAAACTATCGGGTAGGCTATCAGCGTATTGGAAGCCATGATACAGCTGAGGAGGAGCGAGGCCTTGGTGGAGTAGTGGAGCAGGTGGATGCTCATGAGATAGGTCAGCGTAAACGGAATGAAGCAGGTAAGCAAGCCATAGATGAGTAGTCGCGACTTGTTTTTCTTCATACCTTCCATGTCCATCTCCAAGGCTGCGAGGAACATGATGTAGTAGAGGCCCACCTTTCCAAACAGTTCAAAGGAGGAGTCTCGTTCCAGGATATTCAGTCCATACTTGCCGACAACGATTCCTGCCAACACCATGCCAATGATGTGTGGAATACGCAGTTTACCCATAATGATAGGGGCAAAGAGAACGATGAGTAGCACTACGAAGAAGATCAACGTAGGATCGGTTATCGGGAAGTAATGTGTTAAGTTCAGCATAGACATTCTATTTTTTTGTTTGCAAGTGCAAAGATACGTCGTTTTTTTGAATTGACCATACAAAATTACGGAGAATTATTTTCTTAGTGGTATCTAAGGGTATTATTTCTAAGTTTCATTAAAAAAAGAACGTATTGCAGCGTTTTCTGAATTTTTTGTTGTACTTTTGCAAGCGTATGGATTCATTATTTCTCTTTCAGTTTGCATGTTTTATATTCATGCTCGTCAATGCCTCCTTCTTGGCACTCTCTCATCTGCATGTAAGATGGGAGAACAAGCGGTATGAGCGTTCACGATGGATGATCGTGATTGCCCTGATAGGGTTAGCGATACAATATGTCATACAGATGGGGTTCGGCTTCCGTGCTATGCACGATCATTTAGGGGCGGTCATCAACATCCTCCTCTATACCCCCTGCTTCTCGCTCATCTCCATAGGAATCCATTCTCTGGCTCGCAGTTCTCGCTATGCCGGTTGCCATCTTTTCCACCACCTTATTATATATAGTAGGTCCTGTCGTATTGTTTGCCCTGCTGTTCTTCAATCTTACGTTTATTGCCCTTGGCAGCAATTATATCCCTACCGAAGAACTCTTGGATAAAGAAGAGGAAAATAACGGCTCTGCGAGAGCAAAATATATGAGAAGTGGGGGAGGCATCATCTGGTTCTTGCAATAAAAATAAGGCTTCTGATGTAGGTACAGAATCCTTACAACGGATTTCTGAGAAACGCAGAATCTTTATCCAAAACAGTCTTGACCAGTGGTGTGTGGATTTAGGCTATAAGGATTGTAATGTGAACATGTTGACGCTTTCCCGTACGCTTTGTATATCAAAGAATGAATTGAGCCAGTTTTTTGACCAATGCTTACATACTAACTTTCGAATATGGCTCAGCGAGATACGTTTCAATGCAGCAAAGAAGATGATGCAGGACTATCCTGATTATAGCAACGACATCATTTCTGCTGAGTGCGGCTTCTCTTGTCGCACTCATCTTGTATGCTCGGCATGAGCTTATTCTAATGGGTGCAAGT